>CAYJEM010000063.1:0-12091 GCA_964369175.1 uncultured Erysipelotrichales bacterium
CAAAATTAATAAATGAAGTAAAACAGATTGCAACAATTGTTGGAAAGAAAGTGTAGGTACTCATATGGAAATGATAGTAGATTTACAAGAAAAGAAATATCCGATATATATTGAAAAAGGGATCTTAAAGAAGATTGATACATATATTTCAAAATTTTATAATGGACAAAAAATCATGGTAATTAGTGATGATAATGTGTTTCCTTTATACGGTGATGAAGTTGTATCTTTACTAAGTAAACAATATGATGTCGCTTCGTTCGTTGTAAAACATGGAGAACAAGCTAAGGATTTTTCAAATCTGCTACCATTATATGATGCATTAATGAAGCATAAAGTTACTAGGACTGATTTAGTGATTGCACTTGGTGGTGGAGTTATAGGAGATCTTGTCGGGTTTGTTAGTGCAACATACCTACGCGGCGTAAACTTCGTGCAAGTACCTACTTCACTGTTAGCACAAGTTGATTCATCAGTTGGTGGTAAAGTTGGTGTTGATGCTCGTGCTGGTAAGAATTTAATTGGTGCTTTTCATCATCCAAAGATGGTACTGATTGATCCACTTACTTTACAAACATTAACACCTCATTTCATTGCTGATGGTATGGCAGAAGTAATTAAATATGGATGCATTAAAGAAAAAAGTTTGTTTGATCAACTTCTAACATATAATGATTTTACAGATTTATATCAAGATATTGAAGAAATTATTTATCGCTGTGTTGATATCAAAAGAATAGTTGTTGAAAAAGATCAATTTGATTTTGGTGATCGTATCTTACTTAACTTTGGCCATACTTTAGCACATGCTATTGAACAATACTTTAATTATGAAACATATAGTCATGGAGAGGCTGTAGGTATAGGAATGTATCAATTGACAAAGATTGCAGAAACAAATAATCTTACAAAAATAGGAACAGCAAAACAAATAAAAGATATTTTAGAGAAATACAATTTGCCATTATCTAGTGATGTTAAAACATCAAAATTAGTAGAAGCAATTTCTTTAGATAAAAAGAATATTAATAAAACATTATCTTATGTATTACTACATGAAATCGGTGATAGTTATTTATTTAAAAACAGCCCTGATTTTATATTACAAGTAGATAAAGTATAGGGGGATTTATGAAGACATTAACAATAACACCAACAAAATTAAAAGGGACTGTAAATATCCCACCATCAAAAAGTATGGCTCACCGTGCTATCATTTGTGCATCTCTTGCTAGTGGAAAAAGTCGTATTGATCACATTGAATATTCTGATGATATCGATGCAACAATTAAAGCAATGGAATCATTAGGGACAATAATTGATAGATTTGACGATTATTTAATCATTGATGGAAGTTCTACATTTACAAAAAAAGAAAGCTATATTGATTGTAAAGAATCAGGGTCAACAGTTCGTTTTATGATACCAATTTCAATAGTAAAAGATAACAAAGTGCATTTAGTCGGTCAAGGGAATCTTGGAAAAAGACCACTTCATACATTTTATGAAATATTTGATAGACAAGGCATATCATATGATTATACTCAAGATGTACTTGATTTACATATTGATGGCACATTAAAAAGTGATACTTTTAAAATTCCAGGAAATATTTCTTCACAATTTATAACTGGATTATTATTTGCTTTACCATTAGTTGAAGGTGATTCAATTATTGAAATAACTTCGTCGTTAGAGTCAAAAGGATATATTGATTTAACGTTACAAATGTTAGAAACATATGGTATAGAAGTTATTAATGAGAATTATCAACGTTTTATTATAAAAGGGAATCAACAATATCTTGCAAAAGATTATTATGTTGAGGCAGATTTTTCACAAGCGGCATTTTATTTAGTTGCTGGTGCATTGGGGAATGATGTTGTTTTAAAAGGTTTAGAAATGAATTCAAAACAAGGTGATAAAGAAGTTGTAGATATTTTGAAACGAATGAATTGTACTATTGAAGAAGTCGCAGATGGTATTAAAGTATCTACTAGCGGACTTTGCTCAACTTTAATTAATGCTAGTCAATGTCCTGATGTTATTCCAGTAGTATCACTTGCTTGTACTCAAGCTAAAGGACATAGCTCAATTATCGAAGGAATTCGACTACGTATTAAAGAGTGTGACCGTATTGTTGCTTCTGTTAGTCAGTTATCAAAGTTAAATGCTAATATGGAAGAAACAAAAGAGGGTATGGAAATCGATGGACCAACAAGTTTAATAGGAGCAAGGGTATCAAGTTATGATGATCACCGTATTGCAATGATGCTTGCAATAGCAGCAACTGTAACAGATGGAAAAGTAACGATTGAAAATCCTGATTGCGTATCAAAATCTTACCCAAGCTTTTGGCAACACTATAAGGAGCTAGGAGGTGTCTTTGATGTCAGCAACGTGGAAGAATAATATTGAAATTACCATATTTGGTGAGAGTCATGGTCATGGAATTGGTGTTGTATTGGGAAACCTTCCAGCAGGAGTGGAAATCGATATGGATGCAATTAATGTTGATTTAAAACGAAGAGCCCCAGGACAAAATAAAATGTCTACTCCAAGAAAAGAAAAAGATGAAGTGAAAATCATCTCAGGTATCTTTGAAGGAAAAACAACCGGAGCACCGTTAATGGCAATGATTGAAAATACTAATCAATTGTCAAAGGATTACTCAACATTAAAAACAAATATGCGCCCTGGACATAGTGATTATCCTGCATATGTTAAATATAACGGATTTAATGATGTTCGTGGTGGAGGGCATTTTTCTGGAAGGTTAACTGCTCCAATTGTATTTGCAGGAGCTCTTGCAAAACAAATTTTAAAGCAAAAGGATATTTATGTTGGTGCACATATGTCATCAATAAAAGATATCCAAGATAAATCTTTCAGCCACCCTGTTACAAAAGATGTACTTGATGATTTACTACAAATGCAATATCCAGTATTAGACAAAAGTGTATTTGATAAAATGAAGATGACTATAGAAAATGCAAGTGAAAATCATGATTCTGTTGGTGGTAAAATTGAATGTGCAATAATTGGAATGCCTTCTGGTATTGGAGAACCGTTCTTTGATTCTGTTGAAAGTCATTTAGCAAGTTTATTGTTTTCTATTCCAGCAGTAAAAGGTGTTCACTTTGGAAATCCAAATATCGCTTCGTTATATGGTAGCGTAGCAAATGATCCATACAGTATAGAAAATGATATAATTGTTACAAAGACAAACAATAATGGTGGTATTTTAGGTGGTATTACAACTGGAGCACCGATTGTTTTTGAAGTAAGTGTTAAGCCAACACCGTCAATATCAAAAACTCAAAATACAGTTAATGTTAAAACGAAAGAAAACATTGAAATGGAGGTGCATGGCCGTCATGATCCATGTATTATTCCACGAGCTATTGTTGTAGTCGAAGCAATGGCGGCATTAGCAATGTTAGATCATATGAGGTATTTATGAAAGATTTAAAAACATGCAGACAAGAAATTGATGAAATAGACGCACAATTAGCAAAATTATTCGAAATGAGAATGAACATATCTCGTGATGTAGTGCTTTATAAAAAAGCACATGGGATGGAGATATTCCAAATTGACAGAGAGCAAGAAGTACTTGAAAAGAATGCTAATCGTATTCAAGATAAAGAATTACATGATTATGCAATAACATTTTTTCAAGATATCATGGATACATCAAAATCATATCAATCAACATTTTTAGAAACTGAAAATAAATACCCTAGTAATAATGAAAAGATACAAAACAATATTGTTGGTTTTCAAGGTGTTCCAGGTTCATTTTCAAATCTTGCACTGACAAATTATTTCGGTGATGTTCAGACAAAAAACTATACAGCCTTTGAAGATGTTTATCAAGCAATTGCTGCTGGTGAGATTACCTATGGAATTGTTCCCTTAGAAAATTCGTCAACAGGAGCAATTAATGATAACTATGACTTAGTAAGAGAATATCATTGTTCAATTATTGGTGAAATAAGTATCCCTATTGAACATCATCTTCTAGGTGTACGAGGAGCTAAAGTCAAAGATATTCAGGAGGTATACTCGCATCCTCAAGGATTACTTCAATGCTCTAATTTTTTTAAACAGCATCCACAAATTATTCAAAAAAATTACTATAATACGGCTATGGCAGCAAAGTTTATAAAAGAATCAAATAATAAGTCATACGGTGCTATTGCTTCAATGCAAGCTGCAAATATCTATGGATTGGATGTTATTCAAACAAAAATTCATAATACTATGAAAAATGAAACAAGATTTATTATTGTATCAAAATCACTACAATATGATGATTCATCAAACCGTATTAGTATCATACTCACATTAGGACATAAACCAGGTGCATTGTACAGTATTTTAAAAACAATTAAATCACATCATATTAACCTTACAAGAATCGAATCACGACCAATTGTTGATAAAGATTGGCAATATTATTTCTATATTGACTTTGAAGGGAACTTAGAACAAGAAAATGTAAAGCAAGCAATTGAAAAACTAAAGGCTCACTGCTTATCATTTGAGGTTCTAGGGAATTACTTTGTTAAATGAAAAATATAGTTTTAATTGGTATGATGGGTTGTGGAAAAACTACTGTTGCAAGAATACTTTCAAGAATTCTTAGGAAAACAGTTATTGATATGGATGATTACTTAGAAGAAAAATACCAACAATCGATACCAGAGATATTTCTCAAGGGAGAAAGTTATTTTCGTGATTTAGAATCAATATGTATTAGTGAAGTAAGTAAACGTGAAAATATAATTATTTCAACTGGTGGTGGTGTTGTTCTTCGTAATGAAAATATCAAGGAATTAAAACAAAATGGGATAATAATTTATATTGATCGCCCAATAGAGGATATTGTAAGTGATGTTGACATTGCTTCAAGACCGCTTCTTAAAGAAGGATCTAAAAAAGCAATTGAATTATTTAATAAAAGAAATCCACTTTATCTAGAAGCATGTGATTATCATGTTATTAGTAATGGAACAATTGATGATGTCGTAAATAAAGTATTAAAGCTACTAAACACATAAAAGCACGATGTGCTTTTTTTGTATACATGGAGGTATAGACTCTATAACCAAAGTCTAAAACAGTACGTATATTAGTACAAATACAAAAAAAACTTTGAGTAATAGAACAACGTTGTTGATTTTGTGTAAGGGGTTACATATAATGCTCGTATAGGAGGAAAGTGTATGACAGAACAGGAAAGAAATTTAGTATCAATATTAGATGGTTATTTTGAAAAGGGCGGACAACATTTAAATGTGAATATATTTAACAGGGAACAATTAGTTGATGCATCGTTGCACCCAGAGAAGTATCCTCAACTTACAGTACGTGTTTCTGGATATGCTGTCATCTTTTCAAGACTTTCAAAATCGCAGCAAGATGACGTTATCTCACGAACTTTTCATAAAGTTTTATAGTTATCTATATCTTTAATTTTAAGAATATATCAAACAAAATCTAAAATAATGAAGTAAGCTAGTGCTAGCTTACTTCGATAAAGAACAGTGGCAAGTAACGAATAGTTAGTTGTCATTTTTTACAATTAAGAAACTATCATATTATATACATCCTAATATAAAACTAACTTGTTAAATATTGATAACGATGTATACGTAGAAAAAAGTATAAAATAGAAACAATCATAAGAACAAGTATCGGCATATATATAAGGATATTATTTTGAATTTTCTATATCGATGTTCAAACAGAATTATAAAAGAGCTCTTATGAATATCGGTTCTTATTGATGTAATAAGATATGTACTTTTCAATATAGTAATAAAATATTATCAAATATGTTAATGTTATGGTAGAAATGATATAATTTAAGAGGTGATAATATGAAATTAATACAATTAGAGTTTGTAAGAGATAATCTTCCACCAGGGTGGTTGCCATATTATATATATGAAATTGCAGTTAATCAAGAGATTGTTGGAAAGATTACGTTACGTTGTGGTGATAATCAAGAACGTTACTATGATGGTCATGTAGGCTACCATATCGATGAAAACTATCGAGGTAATGGATATGGGTATCAAGCATTATTGCTTATAGGCAACGTAGCGATGAGTAAAGGATTTAAACAATTAATACTTACATGTGATCCTGATAATATTTACTCCAAAAAGATAATTGAAAAAGTAGGTATTTATCTTGAAACAAAAACGATACCAAAGAATCAAAAAAAGAACTTTACTAAAGCGGAAATAAGTAAAGATATTTATATTTGGAATTTATAGGAGGTTATATGAAATTTATACATATTGGGGATATCCATATAGGAAAACTGCTGCATCAACAAAGCTTGTTAGATGTTCAAATAGATGCACTAAATCAGGTATTAGATTATAGTGTAGCAAACAATGTTGATGTAATTGTAATGGCTGGTGATATTTATGATCGTAGTATTCCTAGTAAAGAAGCCGTAGAAGTGTTAGATAGCTTTTTATCAAAAGCTATTTTTGAATTTAATAAAAAGGTAATTATGATAAGTGGAAATCATGATAGCAGTGAGCGTTTGGGATTTGTTAGTGATGTCCTTGCTTGCCAAGGGTTATATATTGTTGGAGTAGCCCCTAAAAAGCTTCAACCTATTGTGATTGATGATGTGTATTTTTATCCTGTTCCATTTTTTAAACCATCATATATAAAGGAAGTATTTAATGTAGATGTACACACATATCAAGATGCATTTGCATATTATTTAGAGCAACAGGATATTGATTATTCGAAAACAAATGTTTTAATTACACACCAATTTATTGCAGGTAATAAAGAGGTTATTCGTAGTGAAAGCGAGTCTGTATTAAGTGTTGGTGGTAGTGAGATAATCGATGTCGGATTAGTAAGTGATTTTGATTATGTTGCATTAGGTCATATTCATGCTAGTCAAAAAGTTTCTAAGGAAACAATACGTTATAGTGGTAGTTTATTAAAATATTCCTTTGATGAGGTAAAGCAAAAAAAAGGGATGGTTGAAGTTGTCATCGCCAATAAGAAAGTTGCATATAAAATTATTGAAATTAATCCAACATATGATGTATGTAAATATACTGGTTTGTATAAAGAGGTATTAAATGATGATTTTATTGAAAATAAAAATGATTTTATTTCTATTGAATTATTAGATGTTCATGTGATACCTCATGCAATTGATATGTTAAAAACGATATACCCTAATATCTTGCAAGTAAGTTATCCTAATTTGAAACATAAAGAGGTAATGAGTCAGACAAAAGCAGAAAATGGTTTTGAAAAAAAATCAACAATTTCACTCTTTGAAGAATTTTACAATAAAATCAAAGGTCATTCATTACCAAAAGAAGCCTATGACGCTATGGAAGATATCATTGAAGGAGTGGATAATCATGAAACCAAATAAAATAACAATTCAAGCATTTGGGCCATATGATGGTTTAATCGAAGTGGATTTTGATGTCTTTGATAATAAGGGGATGTTTTTAATAACTGGTCCAACTGGTGCTGGGAAAACAATGATATTTGATGCAATAGTGTATGCTATGTATGGTCAAACTAGTGGAAGTTTACGTCAAGTCGATCAGCTACGTTGCGATCATGCTTTAGATGAAGTGGCAAGTTACGTTGAATTAGAATTTTCAATTGCAAATAAACGCTACACTGTTAAGAGAACGCCAAAATATCGTATATCAAATAGAAAAACAGATAAACAACCAACAGCAATTCTTTCTATGCCTAATGGAAAAATGGTTGAGGGGGTAAAAGAGGTAACTGCAAAAATTGAAGATTTATTAAATATTGATGCAATGCAATTTAAGCAAATTGCAATGATTGCACAAGGTGAATTTACAAAACTTATTCATGCCTCAAGTGAGGAGCGAAGTAAGGTTTTAAGGAAGTTGTTTTCGACATACAAGTATGAAATGATAGAAGAACAAGTTCGTCAGATATATCGTATACACAAAGAAGATTATGAGCGTTTGGCAACAAGTAAAAAAGCAATTCTCGGGCAAGATATCGAAGTTTCTGTAATAAAAGATACATTATGTACTTATGAAGTAGAATTAAAACAAGTGCAAGCATGTTATGAAAAGCAAATAATAGAAAAAGAACAACAACAACATGTGATACAAAATATCCAAAACAACAATCAATTATTACAACAATACCAACGATTAAAAGAGAAGCAAAGACAATTCATAGATAATCAAGCTAACTATACTAATATGGCTACACAAATTACGATGCTAAAAAAAGCTAAAGATATTTTACCAATCTATAATCAAGTATTAGATAGCAACAAACAAAACAATGATATTCAAAATAGAATTCAAAAGGATGCACAAATACTCAAAGATTACAAAATTGAGTATGAAAACAATAATGTTAAATACAGTAATATTCATTGCATTAATGATACTATTCAAAAATTGTTAAATAATAAAACAGAATTTGAAAATACTATTAAACGATATGAACAATATCAAGAAATAAATGAGCAGTACCAAAAAGAATTAATGAAATATAATCAAGTATTAAAGCAAGAACAAAATATAACTAATAATATTCAAAGTAAGGAAGAAGCCTATCAAAAGGATGCAAACAAGGTTGCAACTTTAGTAGACCTTCTTCAAAAAGAGAAAACACTTGAAAATGAATATAAAGATATTAATCAATATAAACTAAAAATACATACACTCAGTGATCAATTTGATAAGCTTCATAACATTGAAGAACAAAGTTTTATCTGTCGTGAAGAATATATGGCAGTTGAGGCAAAATACGAACAAGTAAATACGTTTTATTTAGATACTGAAAAGAAGTATTTACATATGCAAGCTGGCATTCTTGCAAGCGATTTACAAGCAAATACTCCATGCCCTGTTTGTGGTTCTTTAGAACATCCAACTCCAGCTAAAAATGCTGGTGAAGTTGATAAAGCGATGGTTGAAAAAGCACAAAAAAAATTAAAAATTGCAACGAAAAACAAAGAACAAAAATATAGTGAACTAATTGCTAAGAAGACTGAAGTTGGGGTGTTAGAAGAAAGTTTATCTCGTGATGCACTAAATCTAGGATTACCTCAGGAATTGACAAAACAAGTATTTATTCAAACATTACGTGAAGTAACTAAAAAAGAACTTTATATTAAGAAACAATATGATAGTATGAGTAGTGAGATACAATATTTAAATAAGTTAAAAACAACAATGCAAAATACAAAAAAAGCAATTGAAAATCTTTATCAAACTCAAAAAGAGTGTAGTATAAATACAAAAAATATATTCGTGGTCATGCAACAAATTAAAGGAAAAGTATCTTCTTATGAAGATATTCAAACTGTTAAAATCGAAGATATCCATAATCAGTATATAGAAATTAAAAATGAGATTAAACGATTACAAGTTGAAGTTGAAACAATCACAAGTAATTACTATAATAGTCAAAAGCAATATCAAGAATATGACATACGGTTAGAAGAATTATATCAACAAGAAAAAAATATAATTATACAACTACAAAATAAAGAAATCGAATTACATTCGATGCTTGATTCAATGAAACTAGACAAAGATATATTTTTGGAAGTTTGTAAAGATATTGATAAATTATCAAACCTAGAGTCAATATATCAACAATATTTAATTGACAAAGAGTTAAATGCAAGCCAAATCGAAACATTAGAAAAACAAATACAATCCATTACATACCAAGTGGTAGACATAGAGGAAGTAAAACTAGAACAATTAAATCTTAAAGTACAAGAGATTGATAAACAACGAACACACTTACATGGTAAAATTATGTCAATAAAGGAAACCTTAATTAATGTTGCAAGAATTGAGAATGAACTTGAAGTTGTGGAAGAAAAATATATTATGTATAACGATTTACTAGATATGGTTACAGGTAAAAATGAATATAAGTTATCTTTTGAAAGGTACGTATTGGCTGCTTATTTTGAAAATATTTTGCTGTATGCAAATGTTTTACTAGCAAAAATGACACAAGGTAGATATCAATTATATCGACGTACAAATCGTGCTAAGGGGAATGCTAAACAAGGGCTAGATTTAGATGTATATGATATTGAAAGTGGGATGTATCGAGATGTAAAAACACTTTCAGGTGGTGAGTCTTTTAAAGCTTCACTAGCACTAGCATTAGGTCTTTCAAATATGATTCAAAGTCATGCTGGGGGGATTCATTTGCAAACGATTTTTATTGATGAAGGGTTTGGTACACTAGATAATGACTCTTTAGATCAAGCAATTGCTTGCTTAATGGAATCTCAAGGATCACAAAAATTAATTGGTTTAATATCTCATGTTAGTGAGTTAAAGCAGCGAATTGACAATAAAATTATTATTCAAAGAAAGCATCGTGAAAGTAGTATAACAATCGAAGTAATGTAAGCTTGCAACAAGTAAATAGTTATAGTAGAATATACATGTTATAAAAAAGCAAGTATAAATAGAGTAGGAGAATACAATGGCAAAGAATATGAAAAATGATGCAATAACAGCAATGGAAGTCGATTTTGCACAGTGGTATACTGATGTATGTAGAAAAGCAGAGTTGATGGATTATAGTAGTGTAAAAGGGTGTATAATCTACCGTCCATATGGTTATGCAATGTGGGAACAAATTCAAAATTTTATGGATAAATTATTTAAAGATACAGGACATGAAAATGTATATATGCCAATGTTAATTCCTGAATCTTTACTACAAAAAGAAGCAGATCATGTTGAAGGATTTGCACCTGAATGTGCAGTTGTGACAAGAGGTGGTTTGGATGAATTGGAAGAAAACCTGATTATTCGTCCAACATCAGAAACATTATTTTGTGAGCACTATTCAAAAATAGTAAATTCTTATCGTGATTTACCAAAATTATATAATCAATGGTGTTCAGTAGTGCGTTGGGAAAAAACTACAAGACCATTTTTACGTGGATCAGAATTCTTATGGCAAGAAGGACACACAATCCATGCAACAAAAGAAGAAGCTGTTAACGAAACTTTACAAATGCTTGGTATTTATGAGCGTACAGCTCGTGAGTTACTAGCAATCCCTGTAGTAACAGGACGTAAAACAGAAAAAGAAAAGTTTGCAGGAGCAGAAAAAACATATACAATCGAAGCATTAATGCATGATGGGAAAGCATTACAATCAGGAACAAGTCACTATTTTGGACAAGGGTTTGCGAAAGCTTTTGATATTAAATTTTTATCAAAAGAAAATAAACAAGAATATGTGCATCAAACATCATGGGGTGTTTCAACACGTATGCTAGGTGCCATTATAATGGTTCATGGTGATAATAATGGACTAGTCCTGCCACCAAGAGTTGCACCTACACAAGTAGCAATTATCCCAATTCAACAACAAAAAGATGGAGTACTTGATAAAGCATATGAGCTTGAACAGCAATTAAAAGCTGCAGGAATACGTGTTAAAGTAGATGCAAGTGATAAATCACCAGGGTGGAAATTTGCAGAGGCAGAAATGCGCGGAATACCAGTGCGCTTAGAAATCGGACCAAAAGATATTGAAGCTGGAGTTTGTGTTCTTGCAAAACGTAATGATGGTACAAAAGAAAAATATAATCTTGATGACCAATTAACAACAACTGTTTCATCTATGTTAGATACAATTCATGATGAAATGTATCAAAAAGCATTAGACTTTAAACAAGTTAATACACGCCAAGCTAACACCTATGAAGAGTTTAAAGACATTTTAGAAACAAAAGCTGGGTATATTAAATTTATGTGGTGTGGTGATGAAGCATGTGAAGTTAAAATTAAAGAGGATACAGGAGCGACAAGCCGTTGTATTCGAGAAGATGAAGAAGCATTTGGTGATATTTGTCCAATTTGTGGTAAAAAAGCTCACCATGTCGTATATTTTGCAAAAGCATACTAAAAAAGCAAAGAAATTCTTTGCTTTTTTATAAGGAGGAAGCTAAAATGATGCAACGTAGTTTTGAACAAAGATATATTCCACTAGAGAAAGTTACAAATGCTCGAGATATGGGTGGATATGAAACAAGAGA
>CAYJEM010000064.1:0-11965 GCA_964369175.1 uncultured Erysipelotrichales bacterium
CCACTTTTATATTTACTTAATTGTAGGATATCCTAATGTATCGATTGTACTATAATCCCATATAGTTTCATCTAAACCTAAAGTATTTCTATAAAAATCAGCAGTTATGTCACTACTTGTTAGTATAGTTACTGTATTTGCTGTTGAAGCAACACCGTTTTTATCAGATAACTCATACCCATTATTAATTTTATTTTGGCCATCATTTTCAGTTGAAATAATTTTGGTTATATCAACTTGTACATCTGATAATTGTAATGCATTTGTAATAATACCATTATTTGTTTCAAACGCACCAACAATTCCACCATTCGAATTTCTAGGGTCATCACTAGTTGGTTTCAACACTTGCACATTTGAAATTACATTTTCAAGAGTAGAGCCATCACGTAAAACTCCAGCAACCCCGCCACTATGTGTCTTTGTTGTTGTTACTACTCCATCTGCTACAATGTTTTGTAAAGTTGTACCATGTACACGTCCCACGATGGTACCACCATAAAAGTTTGATAAAGTTACATTCATATTTATAGCTTCAATATTTTTAATAGTAGAGTTATACATCTTACCAACCATTCCAGCAACTTCATTATGACCAACAATTGTCATATTATTTAATGATATATTCGTAATTGTTGAAGAATGAACATAACCTACTAAACCACCAATTTTTTCATATTTTGTTGTACTAAATACTACATTGGAAAGTTTAATATTACTAATTAACGCACCTTGTGCACTATTGGCAAGTAAACCAAATTCAGTTTTATAAACACTTACTGTCCCAGATTCTATATTTATATTTGTTGCAGTACCTGTAAGGTTTTCAAATATTGGTTTTTTTAGATTGTTGATTGTATAGCCATTCCCATCTAATATACCACTAAATGTTCCAGTAATTATTGATGTATTTCCTGTTAATGTACTAGCATCAATATTATCCATTAATTTATAACTTGCTTGTTTTACTAATGGATCAGTTGATAATTCAATTTGTAGTAAGTCGTCTATTGTATGAATTTCGTTATTTGTTATTTGATAAATTGTTGGTGTTAACTCAACATTGTTTTCTTCCGTTGTAGCAAATAGTGGTAAGTTAATATTTATATTTGAAACAACTATGTCATCAATTAAAGAATTTGTTACAGTATTCGATAATAGTGCAGTGTCTTCTGGTCCAACAACAATATTATCAAAATGAATATTTTTAAAATGACCATAGTTTGTTTGATTAAAAATTGCTGCTTGTAGTCCAGTAATCGAATAACCATTACCGTCAATTACTCCAACAAAGTTATTCGCAATATATGCATCAATAGAATCATCAACTGCTATATCACTAAAATCTAAATCAGCCATTAATCGATATGAACCCCACTCATTGTTACTAATTACGTCAATTAGCTGCTGAGCTGTTATAATATCTTGTTGGTAGACTAAAGTAAACCCATCTGAACCTTTATCAAAGTCTTCACTATCGTGCTTAATTGCATTATATAAAACACTACGTAATGTATTCGTATTATTACGACTGTTATTTGCAGCGTCGGCTTTTAATGCTGTTACATATTTTTCAATAACTTCATCACTATCAAAGTAATTATTTGTTTCAAGATTGTTTTCTACTTCTAACCATCTTGACATCTTATATTTTTCCCATGTCATAGTTGGGTCACCTGTGACATTGCCAATTGCTTCTAAATCATTTGCAGATTGCCCACTTGCATATGCAATGCGGCCATCAATTCCGCCAACTCCTAGCATTTCATAGCTTGTTCTTTTAAAGATTGTACCGTCTGCTACACGTTCATCATTATAAGGATGATACCATAAAATATCATAATGACTACTAGACTCGTACACGTTATTACCAAATATCACTGCATCTCTAAACACAATACGATTATCCCATAAATCTTGCATAGATTTTAAATTCATGGCTTCTAATTGTGCTGGTGACAAAGCAACGTATGATGTTGTTGTTGTGTTACTACTTGCTACCGTATGGAGGTTTCCACTTGCATCATTATAATACACTTGAGTAACCAACTTAGATTGCTCACTTGGTGTTAGTTGGAAGAATGCTTGTGCTGTTAAATAGTCTAACATGTAATATGCATCAAACATATCATCATAGAAATCATGAATATTGTCAGTACCATGTACACGATCTGTAAAAATATTTACACTAATATTTGATGATGTATCAAAATCATAACGTAAGTTTGGCGTATAATGCCCTTCACGCATATTTTGGGCAATGTTGTAGTCTGCATGATCTTCAGCACCAGTACCAGCTCTACGCCAGTTACCATCATAGAAATATCGACCATCTTGGTTATGTGCTGTTTCATGTGTCCACACACTAAACGAAAAATCAGACCATACTGCCGCAAATGAAATCCAGTATACATCTGTTCCATTAGCATATGCACCTAAACCATTAGCTGCCCCTTGTATTTGAATTGTTTCGTTTACCCATTTAAACACCGGATCTTGACTTGAACCAAATTCTTGTGTACCTGAAGTTGGTGCTCCAGCTGGAAAATTAAAGCGAGTATCGTATTGAATGTTTGTTCTTTCATTAAACCAGTGTACTGGATTTGGTTGATATGTCGCCGAGTTTTCATAGAAAGCAAGTATCATATCTGCATAATGACTTAGATTTGCACGTACTCCCTCAACATCACCATCGAGATATAGTTGATAACGATTCAAACTACCAAAAGTAATTTGTGTTGGTCCTGAGATAATATACATATCATCTTGAGTATTACCTGGCATACTTAAAATAGGAATTAATAAGTGATTTCTCATATTTATTTGATCCCATGCACTATAACGTACTTCCTGTAATTCAGGTGCTTCTAATTTTCTTTCTTCAATAATTCCACTAAATTGATTTTCAAACCAAGTATCAGCATCACTTGATAATGTTAGTTCTTTAATATATGTTTCGAAAAATGATTTTACATCTCGGTTACTATATTTTGGTTTAATTATATTGTTATAAAAATCAATTGTTTTATTTGTAGCTCTATTTGCTTCACTTGTTTGTAATACTTCATCTATCAAATGATATCCTGTTGCACTTGTATCAGAATATAAATCACTACCATAAAGTATGACATCTGACATATCCGATGCAATTCCAATATCGAAGTTATAATATCGATCAAAGTAGTTTGCAGTATATAATATTGCTTCAAGTCTACTATCATTTAATAAATCATTTTTGACCTTATTTATGATATTTTGACTATCATTGGTAAATGTATACTGAGGCATTGTTTCAAAAATATTTAATACTTCATTAGATAACTTTGCCTTAAAGTATTCATTATAATAATCTACATATAAACGGCTTTCTTCCTCAGAAGTTAAAGAACTAATTTCATCGTATGTTAGATTCGATGCATAATTTAATACCTCATTATAAGTTTCATGATGATTATTAAAAACAAGCTTAGGATAGTTGTATGATATTGATAATTCAGGAATTGTATATACTGCAACACTATCTAATAATTTTTTAAATGTTGTATCATACTCTATAATTTCGCCATTTTCCATAATAATACGTATTTTAGATATACTTGCTTGATTATCTTTGTTTAAACCAATAACTAGATTATTAGAACTATCAACTGGGTAAATTACATCTATTTTACTTGTATTCAACAAATGTGTTTCTAAAAGACTATTTCCATACCTTACTTGTGTCTCTACATCTAAATGAGGCATAATTACATTCATATTATGATAAGCAATATCTCTTGATTCTGTGTATGTATCCAAACTAAATACATACTTATAGTTTGGAATTTTCACATCACTTGTAGGCATGACTTCATCAGCAACTGTGTTTATGCCTAGGTGTCCTGGCATGTTACCAACTTCATTTATTCCTTCTATATCCCAAATTGCATCATCAAATCCTAATATATCAGTTATAAATTCTTTAGTAATATCATCTCTTGTAACATTTGTGACATTAGCCCCACTTTGATTATTCAATGTACTATCAGCTAAGGTATATATATTGCTTAGTTTATACCACCCATATCCAGTTACTCTATTACCATCAATACTGTCCACTCCAGTAGCCAAAGAGAACGTATTAGAAATAACTTTACTTCCTCCACCACCATATCCAACAATTCCACCACAATACGTTGCTGATGGACTTGCTAGAGTTATATCAGTATATAGTTTATCAAAAGTTATATTTCCATATGCCTCTCCCAAGATTCCTCCAGTCGCATTTTGAGAAGTTGCAACACTTCCTTGTACATAACTGTTTGTAATCGTAAGATTTCCATATTGTTTTCCTACCATACCTCCAGTCCATTTCCCACCTGAAACTGATGTGTTTGTTACCGAAGAATTTGTAATAATAACATCACTATTACTAGCATCCATCGTCTGTCCAATTAGTCCACCCGTATTATTACCACTTACAAGTGTTGAATCTTGTATGTGGACATTTGTAAGTGTAGTATTTCCTTTTGTTGTTACAGCGAGTAATGATCCATTTGTTGAATATGCATCTGTTATTACTAAATTATTAATTGTCGCATTATTTAGTTCATAAAATAATGGTTTTGAAAGATTAGAAATTGTATATCCATTCCCTTCAATTGTTCCATTAAAAGCATAAATATAATAATTAAGCGTAGAACTATAATTGCTTGCATCAATATTATTCTTTAATACAACTGTCTCATTTGGATTAGCTAATAATTCATTTATAAATAATTCAAAAGTCTGGTTAGATGCAATATTGTCGTCAATTCCACCATAATGAACTATCGTTCCTCCTTGTTTTGTTTCTTGCAACGTAATACTGTCTTCAATATCTAATATCAAATATAATTGATTATCTTTTATAACGTGATTAATCACATCAGCATACCTTACATTTCCATAGTTATCACTCACTTGTACAAAATAGTCTGTAGCATTTAAATCATTTACATTTACATTTGTAACGATAGTAGACGTATCACCTATTGCTTTATATAAAACCAACTCTTTTATATCCTTGATTTCCACAAATTCTTGTAATAATGGAATTGTTTCATCAATAAGCAAAACATCATATTCATTTTCATTATTTGTTAAAGTATTCGAATCTAAATCATAAACAGCTCGTACTTGTATAGAATATGAATTGTGGATACTTGGTGTAAAATCAATGTATTCAGTATTTTTATCTAGCATTGTATTTGTATAAATATTATTTATACCATCATTTACAACAACTGAATAATATTGAATAGCAGAGTTATCATTTACATCAATATACGCACGTACACCTCCATTTTCTAGTACTTCATATCTTAAATCTTGAGCAACTGGTATTGTTTTTAGCACATCAACTTGATACGTTGTATTTTCTTCTTCTTGATATCCATTTTCTAAATAGACATTTGTGATTACATAACTGTGTACTCCAGCTGTACTTGGTGCACTTACACTAACAGAATATAAGTTTTCTCCTTGAGCGGTTACAGTATACAAATTATCATTTATTGTTATCTTAGAGGGAATATATACCGAATCATTTGTACTTGTAAAAAATAACTTTACAATTTCATCTTTATCAAAATAAACAGTATTTTCATTCTCTATATTTTGACTATATACATTAGTAAACGTGAAATTATAATTTGCAACTATTCCAATTTCATGTGTATATAAGTTTATTGATTCCTGCATTGTTGCATCAATATCCTTTTTCCACTGCCCGTCAATACGAGCTGAGTATACAGCTCCAATACTAGCATCAATTGTATGACTATTTAATCCCGTATTTATCGGTGATCGATAAACCACTATGTTACTACTATCAGTTACGATAATTTCACCATTAACAAATGCATCATCATTATCATTTAATGTATATTCCAAGGTGATTTGTTCATTTGGCAAATCTTCATTAATCGACATACCACTAATACTTATTGCAGACTTTAGAACTTCTACACTTGTAATACTATTTACATCTAACTTTGTTCCATCACTATAAATCACTTTTGTTAGTTCAATGTTTTTCACTCCTGAATCGATTGATAGTATTTGTAGCGGCACGCTATATATTCCGGTGTTAACAAGAGTTGCATCTACAATAGTATTATTGATTATAAAACCAATAATTTCCACATCGGTATTTGTTGTTAATGTAACTGTACCAACAATTTGATCATTCTTTTCGATATGTGTTTTATCAACTGTAAAGTCAATTATATCCACGTTGTTTTCAATGAAAAATTGATTACTATCAAGTTCTATTTCCTCACTATGCCCTTGATATAAGCTTTCTGTAGCAAATATTTTAAACGTGTATTCCCCACTTGCATAATTTTCTATTGGAATTTGTAAGGTTGTATCTGTTATATTTAAGTTACTTTCATAAATAGCTATATTTTCCTTATTATAAACAACATACCTCATTGAATGTATTGCATTATCAACATCAACAACATTCATATTTGCTTGTACTGTATTTTCATTTATCGTTATATCATGAATTGACAGTGTCGGTCGTTCTTTTACAACTTCAATTGTTAGAGCAGTATTTATCTCTTGTTTAAATCCCATAGACGTTTTTATATCTATTGCATTATATGTTTGATTTCCAGATATGGCTGATGTCATTTCAACATAATATGTTTTTATAATTGTATTATTTTCTGGTTGAAATACTTCACTACCAACTTTTTCAAACAAAGGATAATACGCACCATTTATATTCACTTCTGTAGGATGATTATTTCCGACTATTCCAAAATCATAAACCAAATAAAATATGTCATTTTTAGCAACCTTATCGATTGATGTAAAAGCAGCATCGGCTATTGTTGAATTTACCAAATCTATTTTATATAATTGATCAAAACCAATTTCTGGTGTACTAACTTGAACACTTCCATCATCTAAAACTCTAAATAAATATGTATAACTAGCATTACGCACATGATTTTCTTCTTGAATTAGTGTATCACTATCAAGGTTGTACTCAACATCCATATTCACTGTATATATAGTATTGGTATTCACTGGCACATTTACTTTATTTGTGCCATTTGTAAATACTTGTGATGCTATATTGACATCATCTGTTAATACATTGATGTCTGCAACTGACATAGCTACAAGATCTGGGTTAATTATATCAAAAGTAATCGATGCCTCTTTACTGACATTATCATAAGTAACATCAAACGAATCCATAACTACTTCATCCTTAATTATTTCAATTTGTACTTTATCCAAGTCTTTAAATGTAGACCCATTAGATAATGTTAACTCATCAATAGATAGCGTTTTTACCCCAGCAAATGAATCTCCTGCCATTTCAACTGTATATAGTTTTGAAAAATCATTATATCGAAACTGTACAATTTCGCCGTTAACTACCAGCTGTGTTATATGGTAATTTGCATTATTCACTAATGCAATTTCAAAAGTTATATTTTCATCTTTTTTATAATAATATTCAGAAAAAATTAAATTAACATCAAAATTTTCTAATACATGTTTTTCTACTTCCTGTTCTAATTCACCTAAATCTTCTAAGTTTACATCACCATCATTATTTATATCACCAGAAACATTATTAGTGTTATCACTTTCCTCCGGTAATACAATATGAACATCTTCTATCAACAATAACTGTGTTTTTAATGTTTCTACATCATTTTCATCCACTTTGCCATCATTATTTACATCGAAATTTTGAGCATTAAATAATGTTATCAATAATAAAGCAACACCAATTACAGTAATGGTTATTGCTGCAAATTTACCTTTTTGATTTCTATTTCTAATAAAGATAATAGCTGCTACAACACCGATAACAATAAGTATCACAGCCACATAGAAAAGCGGATTGCTTGACATAGAAACAATTTCGATATTTACATCATCTGTCACTGAAACCTGAGCTTGTTCAAAATCTAGAGTAGATTGATTTTCTAAAATTTCTACTTCGTATATTGCATTATCTAAGGCAACCGTATTGCTACTGTTATAAAACGTCAAATCATCAATCTTTATTTGTTCTTGACTAGCTTTTATATCATCTTTTACAACAAAATGTATTTTTATATAATCTTCGCTTGTTGTTGGATGATATTTTAATATGACTACATCATCAACTAGCTGTACATCAGATATATTATCTGACACTACAATGTCTCCTAATACAGGAGTAACAAAAACATCTTTATTATACATCAACTGCCCTTCAATATAGGAAACTCCATGAATATTTTTATCTCCCACAATATTCATAGTTACTTCTACAGTATCACCTGCTTTTACATATTTTACTTCTTCATTTGCATGTATATTTGTAATACTACTTGTCACTAGCATCCATATCATAAATACTATTGTAATCATCTTCTTCACTTTAACTATTACCTACCTTCTGAATTTTACCTATTATAATTATAGGATAATAATTTATACTGTCAAACAAAGTGTACTAAAAAGGTAGAAAGAACAATTGTACAATGCTTTCTACCTCTTATGATATATGATTATTCGATACTCCTATTTTGTTTATATACGATCCATGAGTACACCAAACTTGTCACTAAAGCAATAGCAAGTACAAATGACATTGCCACAAGTAACGCTGATTCTTCAAGAAATATGGTAAGTACAATATTCACAAAGCCAGCAATAACAAATAATATACCCGCGACACGATTTGACTTTGCCCATGTGGTTTCATTGTATAGACTCCATGATGTACGCATACCAAACACATGATTTTTTTGAACTTTAGGCATAATATTGCCAAGAACTATTAATAATGCTGAAACAAGAATAATTATTGGCTTCATTGATATCACAAATTGGATTGGGGCTGTCGTATTTGTATACTGAAAACTAAGGTACAAAATATAAACTTGCATAAAATTAAAGCCTGCTAAAACAAACATATTTCCGCGATAGAGTTCTTTTTTCTGAGACTTTGCTTTTACACTTATCTCATCATTTTTAGATGCAATCGATTTGTTTAACTTCGATATATACTTATTGAAGATAATAAACATCAAAAGTGATATCACTGGTAATAACAATAACTCATATTTAGAACCAAACCTTGTAACCTCTCCATCCAATCCATAATGCGCTGGTAAAGTTTCAGGTAAAAACAGTAAACTTATCACTGTTATAAAAATAGGTGATATGGTTAATACATATAATAATTTATTTTTCATCTTGTTTCCCTCCTAATGTTTGAATCCATAAAATTAATTCGTCAAATACACCAATATTGAGCTCATAGTATATAAAATTTTTGTATTTATATTCAATAACCAAATCAGCATTTTTTAATAGTTTTAGATGGTATGAAAGCGCAGCTGGTGTAACATGAAAGTCATTAGCTAACTGCCCCGCTGACTTACGTCCATCCTTTAATTCCTCTAAGATATTTCTTCGAAGAGGATCTGATAATACTTTAAATATATTTGTAATCGCCATAGTTACCCCCTATATTCAATCTATTTAAACATTTCTTTAAATAGATTGTATCACACTTTTTAAAAATTGCAATTCTATTTAAAATAATTTTTAAATACTTATATACTATTTATCACTTAACTAACAATTTCGATGTTAAAACCACACCTTTGTCAACAATAGAATTCTACAAATGTCCCTTTGCTTATTACAGTTACCTCGTTTTTATCCTTACTAATTATACTAACTATACTTATTTAAATTGTAAGTTAATAAGTAAATAGTTTTTTTGCACATGCATAATCCGTGTTGTACCACTGCTTCAAAAAAGATATTATAAAAATCCAGATATTTTTCAGTTTTTTAAGTATGCATGTAAGCCATTATTAACTATTTTGTTATACTATTTATAGTTGATTACATGTTATACTATTATATATAGATAGGAGTATTTTATGGAAAAAAAAAGATGTAATTGGGTTGATGATAGTCAATTGTATATCAATTATCATGATAATGAATGGGGTAAACCAGTGCATGATGATAAAAAATTATTTGAAATGTTAACACTTGAAACAATGCAAGCTGGACTTTCATGGATTACTGTTTTAAAAAAAAGAGAAGCTTTTAGAGAAGCATTTGATAACTTTGATTATCAGATAATTGCTTTATATGATGAAAAAAAAGTAGATGCATTAATTACTAATCCTGGTATTATCCGCCATCGTGGTAAAATTAATGCAACAATTACTAATGCAAAATTATATAAAGACATTCAAAATGAATTTGGTAGCTTCAATACATTCATCTGGTCATATGTTGACAATGAACCAATCATTGGTCATTGGCAATATAGCAGTGAAGTTCCTGCTACATCGAAGCTTTCGGATACGATAAGCAAAGATTTAAAAAAACGCGGTTTTAAATTTGTTGGTTCAACAACGATTTATGCTTTTATGCAAGCTATCGGAATGGTTAATGATCATACAATAGACTGTTTTTGTTATGATAAAAGGTAGAACAATATTATTTTGTCCTACCTTTTTATTACTTTGTCATCCAAGATTCGTCAGCTGGATTTACTTTCCATGCTTTTAACTTATCCATATCTGTTTCTTTAATATAATTATTTTGAGCAGCTACCTCTACTAAAGTATCATAATCAGTTAATGTTGCATATTTACAATTTGCAGCTTCAAAGTTTGCAGTAGCCTTAGGAAGACCATATGTAAAGATTGCAATTAATCCAATAACCTCACATCCTGCTTCTTTTAAAACATCAACACACTCTAATGAGCTCCCTCCAGTTGAAAGTAAGTCTTCTACAACAACAACTTTCATACCTGGTTCAACTTTACCTTCAATTTGATTGTTACGTCCATGGCTTTTAGCACCACCACGAACATATCCCATTGGTAAATCTAAAATATCTGCAACTAAAGCTGCATGAGCTATACCAGCTGTAGCAGTACCCATTAAACACTCTGCCTCTGGGAATTGTTCTTTTACTAATTTTGCAAGTCCTTCTTCGATATCTTTTCTTACTGTTGGAAATGATAATGTTAAACGATTATCACAATAAATTGGTGATTTGATTCCACTTGCCCATGTAAATGGCTCATTTGGTCTTAAAAATACTGCTTGAATATCTAATAAATGTTTTGCGATTTCTTTTTTCATACGTATCTCCTATCCTTGAAAATCTTGATATACATTTTTATATGTTGTAAGTGGTGTACTTGATCCTGTAATTGTACGCCCTACTACAATGTAACTAGATGTTAGTTCCCTAGCCATAGCTGGTGTTGTTACTCGTTTTTGATCATCTACTGAATCTGTTGCTAGACGAATACCAGGAGTTACTGTCAAAAATTCACTTCCTAAATTATCATGAATGATTTTTGATTCTAATGGTGAACATACAACACCATCCAGTCCTGCTTCTTGAGCATTTTTTGCCCATCCTAAAACAACATTTTCTAATGGTTCATGAATAAACAATTGATTATCTAATACTTCTTGGTCTAGTGATGTTAAACAAGTAACAGCAATACATAATGGTCTTTCATTACCAACTTTACCTTCTTCTAATCCTTGAATAGCTGCTTTCATCATTTCAATGCTTCCAGCTGCATGAACATTTACCATATCGACATCTAATTTAGCAAGTTGTTTCATTGCACTTTTTACTGTATTTGGAATATCATGTAATTTTAAATCCAAGAATATTTTATGACCTAATGATTTAATCATCTTAATCATTTCAATACCTTCCCCGTAAAATAATTCCATTCCTACTTTTACATAAAGCTGTTCTCCAGGAAATTTGTTTAAAAAAGTTTCAACTTCACTTTTTGTTTGAAAATCAAGTGCTATACAAATTCTACTATCGCTCATACTTTTCCTCCATCTATTTTTCTACACGAAATTATAACAAATCATCCCTTCTTAAGCAATTGAATTTGTAATAAATTTAAAAGAT
>CAYJEM010000065.1:0-11552 GCA_964369175.1 uncultured Erysipelotrichales bacterium
CTATTTTTATTAAAAAACATTATTTTTCCTCCCACTCTAAGCTTACTTGTTCTTGTGTTATTCCATATGTAGGTAATTTATTTCATCTTTTATGATGCTACCAATAACTCCCGACATGCGACAACCAAAACATACGCTGTTATATTATCTAGTCTAACCCCTATCTTGAAACGGTCTTTTAAGTAATATATCTCGTTGCTCTTTTTCCAAGATTGGAACAAATCTTTTATCTAGTTTGGCAATCATTTCTAGTTGCTTTGGAAATGCTATTCTTCTTCCATCTTTATTTGGGATACGGTGGATAAACTCATAATCAAACGCACTCTCTAAAGTTAGATCATTTGCTATTCTATACAAAATGTCATATACATCATCAGATACAACAGTTTCTTTAATCTTTCCTCTTTCTACATATATTAAAGTATAGGTTTCTCCTTCCTTTGTGATTGTCTTCCCGTCAGACCAAACATCTCCATTTTTTTCTGTAAAATATATGGGATTATATATTGATATTTTTTTATTAAATTCCATATGATATCTCTCAACTATTATTTTTATTTCATTTAATTTCATATAAATACCTATACGTATAAATGTACTATACATACATTTATATCAGATGTTCCTCCTCTTTATATAATTATATTGTCATATATATCTACTTTGCTTAAATTAGTATTTTAATCTATTCTACATTATTGCATTTACTTCTAAAATATTTCCTCACTACCATATAAAATAAATGTATTTTAATATAACATATTATATATGATTCCATGTACTTACTATTTTTTCAATATCTAATATATGGACCTCTTGTACCTCATCATTATCATATAACTTTATTTGATTACCAGTAATACTTTTAACAATGTATTGCTTATCTTTATAATAAGCAATACTGCTTTTATGAAAGATAAATGTTACTGTATCTTTCATAATGAGTTTACGATATCGATTTGCTTCAAACTCATCAAATCCATTATAGATATCAATCGGATTATTCGATACAATATAACATTCATCTTTAGATACTTCAATATATCCATATTCTTGATCATTATATACTGCTCTACTTCCTTCTAACTCAATTAATCCTTCTTTTACAACTGTTTTATTTACTTGGCCTATATATCGCTCGTCAGGTATCCATGTTTGAATTGTATATTCAATATCAGTGTACGGAACTCTTTTATAATAAAATGTACGTTCATACATATCCATTCCGTATTTTTTGACCAATTCACCATCACCTCGTGCTAGTATCATTGCCACACCTTCTCTAATTACAGTTGTAACAAACAAACTATCCTTGTAATATGATTGTGTATCTTTTTGAAAACAATATGACAAATCACTGTATTCTATGTTTTTTAAATATGTATCTTTTTCTATAAACCTGAATCCGTTTTTTAGTTCATTTTCATTAGTTGAAGTCAAGCGACATTTCTCTTCACCGCTTATATTCAACTCATATAATATACCTTTGTATATTCCATATTTACCTAGTGTTTTCATTTAATATTCATCCTTTATATGTTTTCTTTAAATTTCATCATGTGTCCAATAACTTTTTGACTACTAGTGCTTATGGGAAATCGAAAAGTCGTATACGTATTATTATTTGGTTACTACATCATTTATATCATACAATGCAATATCTAAAATACTATTTATATCAGTACTTTCCAGAATATATGCATAATAATATTGATCGTTATTTAAATCAAACTGAACTAGCTTAACTGATAAATCACTCCAATAGTTTTCTATACCATAATCTTCTATGTCTTATTTTCAGTCAAATACAGTAATATCCCCTACACCAACAAGTATATTATTTAATACTGTTACTAAAAACATATTGTCTTTTCTTGCATTAATTGTTCATCAGTCATTTAATAACACATCCTCTCCGTCAATGTCTAAGTCTGTTCTTTCATCAAAATACATAGATAAACTTGAATATGTATATACATCATCTAAATTTGGGCTTTTGTCGCGTATGATACTATTAAAAATATCTGAATCATATACACACATTGATGCTGTTGAACCAATGTTTCCTAACCATTCTCTATCTTCATACCATGTTATAAAGTCTTTATTTATTTGCGTGAAATTGTTCATTGCTTCATCACTTTCAAGTATATATATATCTGTTAGTACACTTGCATATGTTAATACATTATCTTTATTAATATCTTCAAACTTCCCATTGAAGTCATCTATTTCACAATATACCTTAATTTCTAGTTCAGGATACTTTGTATTGAAGTATGTAATTATTGCCGCTTCAGCATCATCAGTCAATAAATATTCTTGATAATTATCTACATAGTGATCATCTTCTTTAACTACTTCTACAAATTGTCCTTCGTCTGCATCTTCTGGTGATACAACTAATGTTTGTTTATCTAAATTTGATCCATTTATATATCCATGAAAGTTAAACTTTATTTCGGGATACTTTTCATCTAAATATGTATACATTTCTTCTATATATGTTATATTTGATGCTTCTACAATTGATAATTCATCATATACTGTTGGCAGTCCTTCATTTGTTAGAATTTCTTTTTGTCTTTCTGTTAAAACAATATTCACTTCTTCTTTTTCTTGATCTAAATCTATTTTAGGCATACAACCAGTTAATAAAGTAGTTACCCCTAAGATAGTTATAAAAAATTTTATTTTTTTCATGCTACTTCTCCTTACATAGTAATTTATTCAATTAAAAGCTTGTTGTTTATAGACAATGTTAATAATGTATTTTTGTCTATACGTCATTAAACATGCATAGAAATAGTTTATCATAGATGATTACTTACTTCATTCCATCAAACAATTCCATATTTTTATATTATGCTGTTTCTTTGATTAAAGATTTTGGATATAACAATCATTTGTTTATATATATATCTTCTAGTAACTTTTCTTGAAACTATATTTTACTTACCTCTTTTATTCTAATGCACCTTTTACTTTCTTTTTGCTAATAATACGATTTTGACGATTAGTCCATGCGTATTTTCTTCCTTTTAACAAAATCAATCTCCCCTTAGGGCTACGTGTATATACAACCTTGTATGAACCAATATATTTTTTCATAATAGATGCAAACGCTTCTGCATCCTCTTTACGCTTTGAAAAGATATCTGGTATTGGGTAATAACCATAACTTTTTCGTTTTAAACGTGGTGCATATAAGATATATCGTTGATTATCAATATCACTAAACATTTCTTTCATACACTTTGCAAAAATAGCTTTATCATGGCCACTACCACCAACAAGATAAATCGCATTTATAAACTCTTCATGGACAGTTTCTACACGGTGATTTTCACTATTAAATTGATTTATATTTAGAAGAGCCATCCTTACCCCTTCGCCTATCTTTTGTAAAGATTTTAATGGATTTATACATAAAATAATTTTAATACACATGCCAATAATTCCTATGATACAAATGAATAAAATAAGAACTGTTACAAAAGTTGGATCATCAATTGAATTAAGTGGGACAGTAGTTAACCTAGCCATAGAAATTATGATGAATACAATAATATAACGAATATAATCAAAAAGTAATACAACTGTCACCGGCTTATTTTCTTTGCATACTTCTTCTACAACTTCCATATCACTAAGTATCGCAAGTGATTTATCCCACCTTGCTTTTAAGTTGTCACGGTTAGATGATAGCTTAAGCATTTTTTCATTTGTCTTATAGACATTTCTCTTTTTTGTAATAGGTTGCTCAATAGCAGTTAGTCTACCAATACCTGTTTCTATTGTATCTAATGTATAATGTAATCCTAAAAAGTTATCCATACGTCGTATTAATGTTTCTATATCTTCATTTTCATTATAATCATCTGTAATGAAATTTAAATCAGATTGTTGAATTTTGGGAGGTAATACACATACAAGATGCCATATATTACTTACTTTATTAGGGTTTTTATGATATGTTCGAATTGCTCGTCCTCTCATTTGATTACTTAACATAAAGCTACCTACAAAACTTGCAAGAATAAGTGAATTTACGCATGGTGAATCCCAGCCTTCACCAAGTAATGATTTAGTACCGATTAATGCATTTATATATCCTTCTTCAAATAAATTAGTAACTACAGATGTTAAAAAATGACGTTCTCCTTTTATATCTACTTCTACATATTCATCAGATGATAAATTTCCTATTTCTTTAAAAGATATAGATGAAGGATTTTCAACTAGTTCTAATAATCGAGATTTTGCAGTTGGTGGAATAAAAACAATACTTCCACATAATACACCTAACTTCAGTGAACTATTTTGATTTTTTGCTTCTTTACGAAGTAATTCAAAAAATGGAATTACACCTAAAGCAGGAGTATCATTTTGCTCGTTTCCTATTTCTGATTTATATTCTTTTTTTATGTAATCACAAAGAATTAATAGACGTAAATCATCACCCATACTGTTATATTCATTAAAAGTAATATTTTTAATACTTTCACATTTACCAATAGAACGAACAAGGCTCTTTTTTAGTTTACTGTTTAAGAGTAGACATACTTTTTTCTTTTCAACTAAACCACGTACTTTTAAGTCATGTTGATATTTTTCTAGAATATCTTGAGGAATATTATATGATGTAATATCATCATAAAGAACGCCTTGTAATAACACTTCAAACCATTTAGGTGAAGGTTTTTCTAGTTTAACATATCCTAATATTTTTTTAAAATTACTAAAATCTGTGCGTCCTACTGCATTTAAATAAATTAAGATAGAAGACAAATATGCTGGATTTTCCAAAAGTAAATCATAAGATACATCATCCTTTAAAAAAGGGTGAGACGACACAATACGCTTAAATGTTTCATCTTTTAATAATAAATCGCAGTACTCATCACGCACTCTCTTAAACTCATTTATTCTATCTAATTCATCCTTCGTTGGATAATTAAAATACACATAATCTTGATGTGGACACAAATTAGAATCCTTAACAAGTTCAGGTACAGTAATTTCTTCATCAATGTCACCACAAACCTTTATGTATCGCTCCCATAAATCAAAGCTAGAATCATATGGTGGTGTCGCAGTAAGTGCGATGGTATACTCTAAAGAAGTTTCTTTTTTAAATTTTTCTAAAGATTTCCACCATTCATTACGTAAATGATGACACTCATCTAAACAAATAGTCTGAATATTATTTTCTTTAATAGCTAAAATCAAATCAAACATTTCATAATCAACCAACTCTTTTTTCGATGTATCTTCACCATCATCTAAAAGTATTCCTTTATAATGAGTCATTGCACTATGAATCGCTTGATATGTTGAAACTGTAATTAATCTCATATCTCTTAAATTTTGAGAAATTATATCCTCACTATTTATTCCCTCTAACAAAAAAGCCTCTTCAATTCTCTCTACCCATTGCTTACGTATTGTTATTGTTGGTGCTAGTATAATACAAGGTTTGTCTAGTAAACGTATTAATTCAATTCCAAGGGTCGTTTTACCTGAACCTGGCGCTGCTACGATATGTACTCTTTTATCTTTTTTATATTCATCAAAGCGAGATAATACTCGCGCTTGATAAGTTCTCCAATTCCCTTTGAATTTTAATATATTTTCATACATCGATAATTCCTCCCTAAAAATCATTGTGTTTAATATAAATTTCTTACTAAAGTTTCTACCATATAGGTTATATAGAGGAGCTTTAGACATTATCTTTTAAATTATAACATAACAATGTTTAAATAAATAGTTTTGCATAATATCATCGGTATAAAATAATCAAGAAAAAAGCAACAACATACATTGTTACTTAATATCCTATTAGTATTAAATTTTAGATTCTTATCCATGTATTAAACCACTTTAAATCATTAAAATACACTTAGATTTTTTATAATATCACCAGGATAATCCACTATGACATTTACTTTACACGCTTTTAAATCTTCAATGTTATTAAACCCCCATGATACTGCAATTGTGTCAACTCTAGCAAGATTACCAGTATCTATATCTACCGTTGAATCACCTATATAAATGCATTCATCATGTAATAATGAAAGACTGTTTATTACATTCCATAAACTCTTAGGATCAGGTTTTTTGGGTAATTCATCAACTTGACCTTGAACTAGTGCAAACAAGTCTTTTCCAAATACTTTGTTTACTAGCTCAACAGCCTGGAAATGTGGCTTATTTGTAAGTATAGCTAGTATATATCCACTTTCTTTTAAACTATGTAATAATTCCCGTATCCCATCATATGGACATACATTGTATCCACAATACACGTTAAAGATATCATTAAATATTTCCATTGCTTGATCTAAGTTATCTTTATCTACTACTTCAACATTTACTTGCATGGACTTTTTAACTAAAGTACGCACACCGTTTCCAATAAAACTTCGACATTGCTCCATTGATATTGGTGGTAAACATAATTTATTTAATGTCATATTTACTGAAGTATACAATGAATCTAGAGTATTTATAAGTGTACCATCTAAATCAAATATTATTGCTTTTTTCTCCATAAATTTATTCCTACTCCCCATTAATACAAACAATTGCTTTTGTATATTTATCTTTGTAAATCATTTTACTATTTGTTGATAACTTTTTATAACTTCTTTCTAACTTTCCTAAAATATATTCTTTACCCTCTTCAATAGACATACCATGCCTTACATAAACAAGATAAAACAATGATGGAATACTATCAAAATGTGATATAGCATCACCATCACAAACACACTGTTCTTCAATAGTTGTACGAACTGATTCAATACTACCTCTATGATTTAATATACATTTTTGTACTAGTTTGATTTTAAATTCAGGATAATTATGCTTTTTTAATATATCACGTGCCATTTTAGCACCCCAAACATGATGTTCATCATAATATTTATAATCAGTTATTGATGCATAGTCGTGTAGCCATGCTGCTATCGCTACAACTTCAATATCTCCACCATAGCGTTTTGCAAGTAAAGTTGCGTTTTTAACAACTGCTTCTATATGATAATATATCCCCATACCAAAACGATTGTTAGTACTGCTGCATTTTTCATATACATCATTTTTTAATATTGTAATAAGATCATCTACCATATATTTATCCCCTACTTTACTTTATTATCTATGAAACTTCTTTGTAACTGTAATACTTCATGAACAACATTACACCAACAAAGCCATTTTTGATAGTATTCATCTTTTGTTAAAATACGATTTTTTAACATTGAAATATTAGTAATATTTCTTTCTTTACATGCTAAGGTATATAAATGATATGCTTCCAAATCTAAACTATCCTCATCATAAACAATAGGTATTTCTTTTAACCCAGCCATGTATGCTACAAATGCACGAGTATGTCCATCAGTAAAAATATAATTATCATCTATTTTGATAACTGTAACTGGTTCAAAATTGCTTAGATTTGTTACATCAAACCACTGATTTATTTTATCTATTTTATCTTTAGATAAGTAAAATTGTGATGGTTGTATTTCCAATATTGATTTATTAATAAGTCCCATTGAATTCCTCCTATAAAACTACTTTTCTAATTATACTATCATACTTCTATACGTTTAGCTATATCTTATAAGATACTATTTAAGTATTCATTTTCTAGATAATTATAACTATCTATAAGTAATAAAATAAGAAGACAGATGTCTCCTTATAAAATATTGTAATGCTTTAATGCATTATAAATTCCATCACTATCAACATCACTAGTAACATAATCTACAATGTTTTTTACTTCTTCATTTGCATTTCCCATACCTACGGATATACCAACATGTAACAGCATAGGAATATCATTGCCACCATCACCAAAAGCCATCGTTTCTTCTACATCTATATTGTAATATTTGCATACTTCAATAATACCATTTTTCTTAGATCCTCCAAGTGGTGAAATATCACAAAATGTAGGATACCATCTTGCTGCAGTTGAGTTTGGCATTTTTTTCATAAGTTCAACTTGTTGTAGTTCATTAACAAACACTTGTACTTGATATATTTTGTTCACTAATGCTTGATGATAATCACCAGGTAAGTGTGCATCGTTCTTTGTGATTTTATGTAACTCATCTACTTCGTGATTTCGTTTATTATAGTATTTTGTTTCTTCTTCAGTAAAACCACAAGGTATATCATTTTCTTCAATATATTCAATTAAGTTTTTTAAATCTTCTTTACATAAATTATCTTCATATAGCATAGTTCCATCTTTATCATAACAATATTGACCATTTAACGTTATATATCCATCAAAGTCAAATTGATTTAAAATATCTAAACCATCTTTTCCTCTTGCAGTAGCAATAAACAGTTTTATCCCCTTTTCTTTTAAAAGATGTAATGCCTTAATAGTACTATTTGGAATTTTATGAGTCTTAAAACTCACAAGTGTTCCATCAATATCAAAAAAAATTGCTTTTATCATACTTTCACTCCTGTTCCATATATAAATAAATTATAACATTTATAATATTGAAATAGTTGTATTTTCAAATTGTAAAAATAAATTAAAGTAAAATACCCACTACTAGTAGCAATAATTGCTTAATCGTAGTGGGTAAATATTTAATTATAATTCTTTGATTATTGTTTTTAATTTATCAAGTGCTTGAGACGAAGGTGTCCCTGTTGATTTTACTAAATCATCTAACATTGAATTATATTTATCAATATTCATTTTTTTGATAGCTTCACGTTTTCCCAAAGATACCTCTCCTTGACAAATATATGTACCAATAATTTCATTTGTATCATTTAAGTGATTTTTAAATGTATCGATAATAGGTTGTAAATATTGATGATCACTACCATAGCCAGCAGTCATAAAAAGAAATACTTTTTTATTTGATATACCTTCAACAAACTTTTTAATATCGTTTGACACGTCAAATGCGATAGTATAAGAGCCTATAAATAATACATCAGCATCATATGCCTTTTCATCTGGTTTACCACAATATAATATATCATCTACATTTTCATTAATGACTTGTGCTAGTTTCTTTGTTTGCCCAGTTATTGAGCTATATACAATTGCTTTACTCATATATCTCTCCTTATTTTGTCATTGAATCTAAGAACCACAATGTTTTATTGTAATTAGTTAGATGGCCTTCTAACATTGATACAACATCATAGTTATCTTCTTCATTTGCTAGTTTACGAATATTTTCAACAGACTCTTTTATCGTAGATATATCTTCTTTTACTATTTCAATAGTTTGAGAAACTGTATATTCAACAGAGTCTAACTCTTTTATACTTGTAAGTTCTAAGTAATGTTTCATCGATGCTGCTGGTTTTTTATTATTGATTTTCATCATCTCAGCAACTTCATCTAAAGTAATTGCAAAACTATCATATAAAGTTTCTAAATACTCATGTGTACTTTTAAACTCTTTTCCTACTACATTCCAATGTAAATTATGCACTTTAACGTAAAGTACAGTAATATTTGCTAAATACGTATTTAATTCATTATAAACATTGTCTTTCATATTGTCGCCTCCTTGTTAGTCTTTGCTAACTAAATATATTATACTTTATTCATTTGATATATACAAAACATATGCTTAAAGTATTTATATATCTATAGTGCTACAAATACAAACTTCTATACATAGAACTATATTTACTTAAAATAAAATAAGAAGGTATATGCCTTCTTATTGATTATTAGAATGAATATAACCATGATAAATTACACTAATCAATATAATTCTAATATTTTTACTAGTTCTCTATTTTTTGCATTATTTATAATATAGTCACAAATATGCTTTCTTTTTTTTAATGATATTAAAAACTCATTATCAATATATGGTAAGATTTCCACAAAACTTTTCTTTATTAATTTGTTTAATTCTTTAAGTTTCATTGTATCATGTATTTTACGACTTGCTTCATTAGTAGGATACCCTTTACCCAATTCTTCGTTAAACAAAGCTGTTATAGAACTTTCTAAATTTATCTCTGCAGCCCATCCAAAATTCAATCCTAGAGGATAAGAAATTGCATTTCCGTTATTTATTCGTCCAAATAAATAAGCATCACATGGATTTGTTACAAATCCACACATTACTCCTGGAAAACTATTACACGCAAGCATCATTCCTTGTCCTGATGAACATCCTGTAACCACAAAATCAACTGTCCCCGTTTCTAGTAGCACAGCAATAACAAATGCAGTTTCTATATATGAACATTCAAACTCTTCGTTTTCAAATATACCAAAATTAATAACCTCATATTCATTATTGTTTACTGATTTTTTTACAGTATTTTCTAATATACTATTTTTACTTTTTTGTGAACTAGCTTGTATAATCCCAATTTTCATAAACATCTCCTTTTTCATAAAATAAGCTTATACATCATAAACATGAACAATTATATAATTTTAACAAATTACTTACGTAGTATTTTTTCTATATCTTTTCCTTTTGCAAGCTCATCTATAAGCTTGTCCAAGTAACGTATTTCTTTCATAATTGGTTCATCAATTTCTTGAATCTTTACACCACAAATTGAACCTTTAATAAGGATTCTATTTGGATTTAATGCAGGTGCATGTGTAAAGAAACTTAGCATATCGACACTTTGTTCAAATCCATGAATTTGATCACATGTATACCCCGTTAACCAACTAATAATTTCATCCACCTCTGAGACAGTTCTATTTTTCCTAACTGCCTTAGCAATATACAGATTATACATTTCATTAAAACTAAATGAATATATATTATGTTTCGACATAATTTTCTCCTTAAAATTTAACTTCTTCTTGCATTTCTATATCACGCATTGTTTTTTCATAATGTTCTTCCCATAAAGGAACCATAGAATCAATCCACTCTTGTGATTTACCTTTTTCTATAAAGGACTTAATACTTTCTTTAACTGCTCTAGGTTTTTCAATCGGTTTACTTTTACAAATGTCAACAAACTCCATAAAACTATTTGCAACTAAAGTTGGGCGCTGTATTTCTTCATGACTTTTAAAGTATATTTTACCTCTTTTATTACCATCAATACCAATAAGGAAGTGATCACCAGACGCATTATCACCAATCGCTAGAAAGCCACTACTTAGAAGTGTATCATATAAATCATAATCTTTACTATTATCAAATGATAACCACTCATCAGCATCTCCAAATCCATAAATTCCTTTAATATCACTTTCATCATTAGTGAATTTTACAATTGCAAGAGCAGTTCTACCACCATTGTATTTAAGCATAAAATCTCGAAATTGTTGCGGTAAAGTAAATCCTTCTTCCTCTTCAAATTCATTAATTAATTTTTCTATATCTTCATCTTTTCTTTTAAATTTACAAATTAGTAGCATATTGTCCTCCCCGTTAATCTTATATAATAATATCATAATTTATACAGTTTGTAAGCTATACTTTATTCATTGTTTATCATGAAATGATTTTACATAGTAAAATGCAAGCATCAACTGATACTTGCATTTTATAAAC
>CAYJEM010000066.1:0-11304 GCA_964369175.1 uncultured Erysipelotrichales bacterium
CAACTACTGAAACTGTTGCAGTATTCTCTAAGTCAACGTCACTTGTATGTGTATACCCATACGAGATAGTTAAAATTTCACCATCAAGTAATTGAGTAACAATTAATTGATTAAATGAATCTACAATATAATCCACTCCTGGAATTAATACTTCTCTTAGATTTGAAGATACTGAAATATGTGATGTATTTTCACTTCCAAATACTGTGTCAGTTATTACAACACTTGATAAAACAATATTACTTGTATTAGTAACTAATACATTGTATGTTGTTGTATCTCCTTCAATAGTGATACCTGTTTGACTAGGCAGAGCTTGTTTATCAATTGAAATTGAAAGTTCTTCCAATACATTTACTGTTTTAGTTGCTGTATCAAAAAGCATTTTACTTGGATCACGTGGATCTTGCACTTCTACTGTAGCAGTGTTCATCACATCACCTACAGCAACTTGCTTATATGTATATGAGATAGTAATCACTTCATTTGGGCTCATGCTAGATATAACTAGTTGATTGTTAGACCATGAATATCCATCATCTAATATTAATTCCCCTCTCGTATTTGAATTCACCGTTAAGATACTTGTGTTTACATTACCAAATAAATTATCTGAAATAGTAGCATTATATATTTCACTTGGATTTGTATTTTGTACTACCAAAGTATAAGTAGTTAATTCATTAACATATGTGGCAATATCATAAATTGAATCTTTTTCAATCGAAATTGAATACAACGCTTCTACATCAACTGTCTCAGTGTCAGTTGCTTGAATTAAGCGAGTAGCATCTCTTGGATCTGCAGCTTTTGCAGTAACTGTATTCATAAAATCACCTACTACATTTTGTGTATATTCGTAAGTAATTGTAATACTTTCATTAGCTCCTAATTGCTTAATTACAACCTTATCTCCAGTATGTTGATACATATCCAAAGGTAAATTATCCGTTCCATTTGTAATAGACTGTAAAGTGACTTGATTAAATACGGTATCTTCAAGTACTACATTTTCTAATACAAAACTATTTGGATTTGTAACTATAATAGTATATGTCGTTTTATCTCCAAGAATCGTAATTCCTGTTGGATTAATAGAGCTCGCCTCTTTATCTACTGTAATTTGCCCCACTGGATTAACAACAACTAATTTTGAATCTTTATCAGTAATTGTATTTCCAGATTCATATGGGTTATCTGCAGTAACTTTTGCAATATTTTCTAAATCAGCATCACTTGTGTGGTTGTAAGTATATGTAACTGTTATATTTTCTTGTGCATCAATATTCTCAATCACAATTTTATTATTGACAATTGTATATCCGTCATTTAATAATAACTCACCATCAGTATTTGATAAAACAGTTCCTAGAGTAGTATTTGTATTACCAAAAACACTATCTTCAATAATAACATTATTTAATGTTATGGTGTTTGGATTAGTTACCACTAGATTATATGATGAAGTATCCCCTACTACATATATATCATGGTCAATATCTTCTACTGTTTTTACAATATCAATTACTGGTCGCACGTACAGTGGAATCGTCACACTAGCTTCATCAACTAATTGATCTCCCTCAACATTATAACTATATTCAGTAGGTAATGATGCATCTACATAAGCTATATTTGTGGCATTTCCAGTTGCTGTCATTGTTGAGTACATACTTTCATAATGGACAACTACTTTTTCATTTGATGCCAGTGATGTAAATATTAAGTCATTATTAGCATTAAAACGATATCTTGAACTATCAATTGTATTATTAGTAACTGCATCTACAACTGTAATTTTTGTTTTATCTATGCTATCAAACGCTTCATCTTTTATTGTTACTTCTAGTAGTGAAATTGCACTTTTATTTTCAACAGTTATCTGATAAGGTACCAGTTCATTTAAATATGCAAAAGTACTTGTTGTAGATTTTTCAATGTCAATAATTCTAGGTGCAACGTCAACTGTAAAATGACCATACAAAGTCATATTTTGACTTACTTGTGTATTGAAATCGAATAATAGAGAAGCATCAGTCATTGATGTACTCCAACCTTTAAATGTGTAAACCGTACCAATATCATCTGTATAATTTGCGCCAATTTGGAAATTTTCATCAGTTGGTGCTAAAATAGTTCCAACTTTTGATAAACTGATTGAAGCCGGCGCATTCAATGTTGTCGGTCCACTAACTAATTCAAAATCGACAACTGGTCCAACTATTAATACTGGACTTTGAAGAGTATCTTTATACCCAGGTTTTCCCGCATCATCATGGAAAGAAACAACTTGATTTGTTCCAGTAGCTAACTCTGTAAAAGAGATACTTGCACTCTCGTTTGTTAAATGCTCTCCTACAGCTAGTGGCTCAATATTACTGTCAAGTTTATCACTTCGAATAATGTTTAAAGTATAAGTTTTTGTTTGACTTGTTAGTTTTCCAAATTCAATAGTTACCGTTTTGCTTGTAGTATCATATCGAACTGGTGATGAACTATCTGACATTTCTGAAACCAAATATATCTTCCCAGTATTATCAACTACACTCACAAGTTCAAATCCATCTGCAATAACATCTTGGATTATACCATTTTCACCCGAAGGTGTTGCTTCGGCAATAAATGTATCTAATACTTCATCAATTGTACTAGCCTGTGAATCTTTTAATACAATAGACATACCGTCTTTACTAGCAATATTATTTTTTAAATGTTGTTCCCCAGAACTGTCAACACCAATACCCACAGTATGCACAGTAACTCCTGCTGCTTCTAATGCTGCTGCAGCTATTGATCCGTTCCACACAGGGCTATTCATTCCGTATGATATATTATTAATTTTTCCACCATCAGGACGTCCATCAGAAATAAACAGGGCATGTGTATTACGAACACTTGCAGTGTTTTTAGAATATTCCAATGCTTGTTCTAATCCAGAAGAATAATTTGTGGCACCACCACCACCAATACCCTCATTGGTATTGTAGTCACCATTTTGTTCAATTATCATGGAATTAATTGAGTTGATTATCACTTGTGGATCAGTTTGGAAATTGATACTGCCACTAGTATCAATCGAATATGTATAGTTTTTACCATCAAAGTAAACTAACGCTAGACGATTGTTATTTGGATTACCATTACCTAAAACATCATCAACAGTATTAATAACCGCATTTTTAGCATATGTCCATTTTGAGACACCAGAGACTGACCATGCCATACTTGCTGAACGGTCTAAAATAATAATGATATCAGATCCTTGTGTAATATCCATTGCACTTACATCAAACTGTAACGTGGCTGTGCCTGCTTCATAGTCTGTCCAATCATTTCCTACCAATGACTTATTTGCTACTACACTATTTATCATTGTATCGTAGTCGACAGATTGTGATGATGATCCAGGTATTGGCGATGCTGTAATTAAAGATTTTGTCCAATATCCATACACTGTAGTATCATTTGATATTCTAGTAGAATTAAAGTTAAAAATTCTTGCTGCACCTAAGTAATTTGAATAAAGTATATTTGAGTAACTAGTTTTAACAATAAGATTAGATGTTTTATACCATCCTACAAAAGTGTACTCATAACTACCAACAACTACTGATGAACCTGTTTTGGTAATATCACTATATATTGGATATTGGTTTGCAGATAATACTTCCTTTTCCCCATACATAACTTTTGGTTGCGATGCATAGCCATAATAATTTACCGATTGTGTTTCTGGCGTTGCAATACTTTCAACCGGTGGAACATCCCCTATAAATTGAAAATTAACATTTCTAGTTGCTGTACGCTGACTAGGTGGGGCCGCCGATGGTACATCTACTGTTGGCGTATTATCTTCAACCACCTTTTCCACATTCCATATTCCGTATAGAGTAATATCATTTTCTATAATTCTTTCTTTAGTAAAATCAAATATGTTATCATCATCTATTTGATTTGTAGTAAACCACCCCATAAATGTATAGGTGTTTTCACTTTCTGTAATTTTATCGCCTATTTGAGGATTGCTAGGTTGGATTACTTTCTCATCTGTAGCCTTAATTATCTGACTACTTGGGACCACAAAATTTTCCTTACTACCTGCGTTTACATATGAATACGATACAGTGTAAGAAATATCTTCTTCCTTAGCATTTTCATTTTTTTCCTCAGAGGTTATTTTCGTGGAACCATCTTCAATTGCTCCAACACTGCCTATTGATGTTTGTGCACACACAAGCATAACTATCAATAACCATTTGAAAATTCGCCTTAAAGCTTTCATAATTACTCTCCCTTCTACACACACACACGAATATAAGTATAAAAACTTTAATTTAGGTTGAGATTATTTTTACATACAATATTGGATTCAATATTTTCATTGAATCTATTACGATATTATAAAGTATATACTTTTTTTAAAATTAGTACTTTTCTTTTTAAACACTCCCACTTCCATTACTAAAAAAGAAAAGTCTATCATACGATTGTACAAACTGCACGACTACTTATTCCCTCCTTTCAAGATGTAAAACACGCAACCTATTTATTTAACATTACCATCATATGATTTTTTCCACAAGTGATTAAATAATAAAAAAACAGTGATAATATCACCGTTTTTAGTCATTTTTGTTCATATTTTATTTATATAATTTTCGAATAAAACATACACAAGCAAAGAATATTTATAAAGTTAGCCACTTTCATAATTATTCTTATTTATTCATTTTACATCATGTCTTTTACATCATCTATCATTGTTTTTACTCGATCACAATCACATAATGCAACCATAAATGTCGTAAGAGAGAGTACCATTACCACATGATTTTTCATATTATCACCTCAATGTAAGGATGCCCATATTACATAAAATCATTCAATGAAAGTTCATCACTATCTGTAAATTTATCGATTAGTGTAGTTTTTCGATTGTTATCATGAATATTTTTAATTCCTTTAATAACTGAAGATTCTTGTCCTAGTATAAATAAATAATCTTTAGCTCTTGAAAAAGCTGTATAAATTAAATTGCGCCTTAACATAATATAATGTTCTGGTAAAATAACAACAATTACAACTTTAAACTCACTTCCTTGTGATTTATGAATTGACATACAATAAGCATGTGTAATTGTTTGAAAATTTTTACTTGTATATTCAACAATTTGTCCATCAAAATCAATAATGAGTGTATCATTCAAAACACTGCGACCATCTTTTCTTTCAATCGCAATTAATTCTCCTATATCCCCATTGAATACATCATCTTCTGGACGATTTTTTAACTGTAATATTTTGTCACCAATCCGATATTTTTTTTGACCAATTGAATAGCTTTCTTGTCCCACATCAGGATTAAATACATCTTGCAATGCTTCATTTAAACTATCAATACCTGCTATCCCTTGATACATCGGAGCCAATACTTGAATATCTTGAACTTGATATCCTTGTTGAATTGCTCGATTTACAATTTTTGTCGTATTATCAATTACTTTTTGTCCTACACATGGAAAGAAAAATGTATCATCATAACTAGACAATTCATCAAGTGATGATATATCGTCATTAATCATTCTATGTGTTAAATCAACAATACCTGCTTTTTCGCTTTGTCGATATATTTTATCTAATATTATTGTTTTAATATCACACTGCATTAAATCATGTAAAACATTCCCTGGAGCCACTGATGGTAATTGGTGATGATCACCAACAAACAATACTTTATACACATCACGACTTGCACGAAATAAATTTGCTAACAATAACGAATCAATCATTGAGGACTCATCAATCACTAAAACATCTGCTTCAATTGGATTATTTTTATCCATAGCAAAACTATTAGTATGCAAATCCCACTTTAACAAGCGGTGAATCGTCACAGCATGAATACCAGTCAATTGTGTAAGTCTTTTAGCAGCTCTACCTGTTGGTGCAAGTAATGCAATGCTATGATGTGGATATTGCTTTTGATACAAATCCAACATTGCTTTTACAATTGTTGTTTTTCCAGTACCTGGACCACCAGTTAATATCATACATGGTGATTGCATAAATGTTTTAATTGCTTCAATTTGCTTATCACCATAAGATATAGATTTATCTTTTTGAAGTGACTTGATTTCTTTTTCAATATCAATATCCGTATCGAGAAATTCTGGTGCACTCTTTATCCTCTTTATAAATGCTACAATATCCATTTCAGAGCAATAGATATCATAATCATAATATCTGTTTGCTTCAACAATAATTTTTTGATTTGTGGCAAGTTCCTCGATATGATTTTCTATATCTTCAATAGTACAATTATATATAAGACGTTGTACCTGATTAGAAATCATTTCAATATCGACATAACTACTTCCACTTTGGAAACACCCTTGTTTAATTGCATATACAATTGCAGCTTGAATCCGATTAGGGTCATCATCCTTAATTCCTAACTTAAGTGCTAGGTTATCTGCTATTTTAAATCCAATACCATCAATATCATCAATTAATTGGTATGGATTAGTTTGTAATATATGAATTGTTTTTTCTTTATAAAAAGAAACAATAGAAATAGTACTTTTCATACTGACCCCATGTCCCATGAAAAATTTAGTAATCTCTTGATCTTCCTTATTTTCTAGTAATACCTCATATATTGTATCTCGTTTTTTTACAGTCATTCCAGTCACATTATCAAGAATATTTTTATCTTCTAATATAAGTTCTAAACAATCGTCTCCTAATGTATCAACAATGTTCGTTGCTTGTACTGTTCCAACCCCAGGAAACAATGGACTCGATAAGTATTTTATTATTTGTATAGAATCTGTTGCAAGCAAGACTTCATAAGATGAAATAAGAAACTGTTTTCCATATCTTGGATGAACAGTGAATTCACCAGAAAAAGAATATTTATCATAATCATTTGGGTTTTGCATATGACCGCTAACTGTCAACATGCGTCCAAATTCATTTTCATCTTCTACTTCAACACTAGCTACAATAAAACCTGTTTCCTCACTGTAAAAACGGATACTTCGGATATATCCTTTATAAGTGTCCATTATAAATATGTTAACTCCTTACCATCTTTATACACTTTTTCAATTGTTCCACCTCCAAGACAAACATCTCCATCATAGAAAACTGCCGCTTGCCCTGGTGTTACTGCTTTTACAGGTTTATCAAATTTCACCTCAATTGTTGTATCATCAATAAAAGTAACTTGTACTGGATTATCTACTTGACGATATCTAAATTTTGCATTGCATGCAATTTTATCTTGTGGCAATGTATCACTAACCCAATTTACATCACTAATAATTGCACCAGTTGTTAACAACCAATCATTTTGATCACCTTGGCATATATACAAAATATTTTTATTATAATCTTTTCCAACTACAAACCACGCATCTCCTGGACCACCAATTGATAATCCTTTTCTTTGACCAATTGTATAATACATAATTCCGCTATGACGAGCAATAATTTTACCAGTCTCAATATCAACCATATCCCCTTCTTTTGCTGGAATATAATTTTGAAGAAATTGTTTGAAATCTCGTTCACCAATAAAACAAATACCAGTACTATCTTTTTTACCTGCTACAACCAAGTCTAATTCCTGAGCAATTTTTCGAACTTCATTTTTTTCAATATCCCCAAGCGGAAATAAAGATGCTTGCAATTGTTGTTGATTCAACTGAGATAAAAAGTAAGTTTGATCTTTATTATTATCAATTCCTTTTAACATATATGATTCACCGCCTTCATTATGTTGTACTCTTGCATAATGACCAGTAGCAATATAATCTGCATCAAAACGTTTTGCATACTCTAAAAAAGCTTTGAACTTAATATGTTTATTACATAAAATATCAGGATTCGGTGTTCTTCCTTTACGGTATTCATCTAAAAAGTAAGTAAAGACATGATCCCAATATTCCTTAATAAAATCAACACGATGTATTTCAATTCCTAATTGGTCAGCAACCTTACAGGCATCATTGTAATCTTGTTCTTGAGGACATACGGGTTGATCATTTGTTGGATTTCCAAGTACATCATTATTTAGTTGACTATCCCAGTTACGCATAAATACTGCAATAACTTCATACCCTTGTTGTTTTAGTAAATGTGCTGCTACTGCTGAATCAACACCCCCACTCAATCCTAATACGACTCTTTTTTTCATTTTGTATTCCTCCTTAACTTGCATTATTCTAACACTTTTTGTAAAAAAAAACTACCTTTAGGTAGTTTAATTACTATAATTTTGACATTGGTAACATTGCCGCTCCAATTGCTCCACAATCCTCTAACTGTGTTTCTAATAGCGGGATATGCCCTTGCATTCCTACATGAATTTTACTATTGAATGCAGCCACTAAACGATCATAAAAATATTCTTTTGATTTCATTACACCGCCACCAATAACAAAACAATGCGGATCTACAGTATGAGCAATATTTGCTAGTAAAGTAGATAATTGATCAATACTTTCATCAACTAATGCGATTGCTTTTTCGTTACCGTTTGCTGCTAGCTCAAATACATCTCCAGCATGACGTACTACATCATCACCTAAGATTTCTTTTCCTTTACGCACAATTGCTGTGCCACTTGTTTCAACTTCGGCAGCCCCAGCATTTAATGCATTTACTTTAGCACCGTTGTTTTTAACAATGATATTTCCGATTTCACCAGCATGTCCACGTCCTCCAGAAATTAACATTCCCCCAGAGATAAACGCTCCTCCAATACCAGTCGAAACAGTAATATAATATGTTGAATCATAAGGTTTACCAGCACCTAACAAAGCTTCTGCTAATCCTGCAACATTTGCATCGTTGTCAATAAATGTAGGTTTTCCAAATTTATCTTCTAATTTTTTACAAATTGGATAATTTTCAAACCCAGGCAAATTTGTTGCCATAATCATAACGCCATTTGCTGTGTCAACTGGTCCTGGAACACCAATACCAATTCCTTCAACATTATCAATACCACCACAAATGCTATAGTCTAATGAGTCAATTTGATCAATAATCTTTTGGCAAACTGCATCTGGTCCTTTTTCTCTTTCTGTCTCCGCTTTTACTTCGCTATAAGATTTTCCATTTTCATCTACTAACAAAGTACGAACATTTGTACCACCTAAATCAATTCCTATATAATATCTCATAATAAAGCCTCCTTTTGTTATTATACATGAATAGCGCTTTCATTAAAAGACTATCCCATCATTTCTTTAATCTTTTTATACTGTTTTGGTAGTTCACTAATAATTTCTTTATCTTTTAAATATCCAAGTTTTCCTAATGGTTTTACAAATGTAATACTACAAGCATGAAGTAATTGATGTTTCAACCCTGTTTGTTTTTGAATATCCGTATTTGCCTTGAAATCGCCATATTTGGAATCACCAATAATTGGATGATTAATACTCGCAAGATGAATTCTAATTTGGTGCATTCGTCCAGTAATTAAAGAAACTTCTATCTCACTATACTTATTATTTGAAGATATTGGCTTAACAACCGTCTTCATAATTAACGCCCCTGGATGATTTGATTTTACTAGTTTTACTCTTGCTTCATCTGCTAATTTTACAATATGGTTTTCCAAATATTGTTCTTTATCTATTTTTCCTAATACGATTGTACGGTATTTCTTTTCAATACAATGACGTTGTTTAATCATCTCATTTAATGTTTGTATAGCATCTAATGTTTTACCAAAGATTACAATTCCACTTGTATTTCTATCTAGACGATGAACCGGTCCAGGTAGAAAAGAATTTTCACGGCGCAAGTCTAATTCATCTTTTTTATCCAAATAACAGAGCACTTGATTTGATAGTGTATTGACTGATTCATTAATATCTTCATGTACAAGCAAGCCTGCTGGTTTATTTACAACTAATATTTGATCATCTTCATATAACACATCAAAAGTGATTTCAAGGTCATACACCGTTTTTTCCTTTGTGTATTCTAAAAACTTGTCGTCATGTAAAAATAAAGATACAATATCATTTTCTTTTACAATATATTTGCCATCGATTTTCTTGCCATTTACTTTAATATCTTTTTTTCTAAGCATCTTGTATAACATGCTACTTGGAGCATGTACAAGTATTTTTTTTAAATATTTATCAATTCTTTGATTTGCATCATTTTGATGCACTTTTAAGTCTTTCATGTCATCACCCTAAGAGATTATACCATATTGATTAATACTTTCCATATAAATCCTACTGTAAAATATACAATATTTTCATAAAATGAAATTTTTTTATAAAAAGGTATTTACATTTAAATAATTATATACTATAATTGCGTACGTTAGGAAAATAATAATCACCCTAACAATACCCCTATTATCACCCTTATGTGAGATAGAAAAAAGAGTATGCTCCCCCGCATACTCTTTTTACTTTCTATGACATTATCATATACATTGTCTAATTATATAATATTTTGTACAATTAAACATATATGAAGGGAGAATACGATATGTATCAAATAAAAAATTTTAATGATAATGATGATGTCCGTATTTTAAATACACTTGGTGCTTTTCAAATAATAGAATATAAAAGAGATTTGAGTGTCACTCCTGAAAATGCGATGATATCGTACTTTAGTTCTGAGATGAATATACGTCGTCGACAAGTAGTGTGTGATGTTTCAAAAGCTGGAATCATCTTACAGGCTGGCGCAATGCAATGGACTGTAGGTGATGTTCATGCAACAACTGGAATTAAAGGGGTGGGTGATTTTTTTGGTAAAGCAATTCGTAGCACAGTAACAAATGAAAGTGCAATTAAACCAGAATATCAGGGTACCGGTACTCTAGTTTTAGAACCAACATACAAACATATCATTCTTATTGATATTAGTGACTGGAACGGCTCAGTCGTACTTGATGATGGATTATTTTTAGCTTGTGAAAGTACCCTTAAACACAAAACTATTACCAGGTCAAACATTTCCTCAGCAGTTGCTGGTGGAGAAGGGTTATTCAATTTAGGAATTCAAGGTAATGGTGTTTTATGTATTGAATCCCCGTGCCCTCAAGAAGAGTTAATTGAAGTAGAGCTAGAAAATGATGTATTAAAAATTGATGGTAACTTAGCAATTGCTTGGTCTGGAAGCCTAGAGTTCAAAGTTGAAAGATCAGGAAAGTCATTAATTGGATCAGCTACTTCTGGTGAAGGATTAGTAAACGTCTACCGTGGTACAGGAAAAATTTTAATTACTCCCGTTCGATAATAAAAAAGACTATCTTAATTG
>CAYJEM010000067.1:0-9712 GCA_964369175.1 uncultured Erysipelotrichales bacterium
ATTCGTTCAACAATGTGTAACTGTGGATCATTAACAATTCCAGAATTACAAGAAAAAGCAAAAATTACATTAGTTTCATCAACAAGTATAGTTGAAGGTGGAGCACATGATGTAATTCTAAAAGATTCAACTACTGGACAACATCAAAATTAATTTATCGAAACAAGTACACTATGTGCTTGTTCTTTTTTTTATTGACAACACTAAATGTCAAATATATAGTGATATTATATACAAAAAGGAGAAATATTTATGTGGACTATAAAACAACATATTTTTGATGTGAATTATTTAAACAATAATATCAAAAAACGTGTTAGAGTGTACCTGCCAAGTAACTATAATATGGATAAAAATTCATATCCAGTAGCATATTTTCATGATGGTGCTGCAGTTTTGTTTGGAAAAACTATGTTTGGAACTGGAAGTTGGGAAGTTTTAGATACAGTGTTAAAAATGGAAGAAAATGGTTATTCTGGATGTATTGTTGTTGCTATTGATAATGCATTAGAAGAGCGCCCAGATGAGTATTTACCATTTGTGAACTCGAATACAAATGGCAAATATCAAGCAGGAACTTTTGGGGGAAAAGCGCATGATTATACTGAGTTTATTGTACATACACTAAAACCGTATATTGATCAAAAATATCGTACGATAATTGATGAAGCAAGTATTTGTGGAAGTTCTTTAGGTGGTCTTGTAACAACGTATATTATTAGCGAATATCCGAATATTTTTAATAAAGCAGGATTATTTTCAATTGCAGCATGGGTTTATGAAGAAAATGAATTATGGGATTATTTGGATTTAAAATCACCAAATCTATCGATGAAGTATTATATCTATGTTGGGGCCAAAGAAGGACATATTAGTGATGATACATCACTATCTCAAAAATATGTAAATGATAGCATCCGCTATCTTAGATATCTCATGTCTAAGGGGGTTTCCCAAAGGAATATAGAATTCATTTTGAATGTAAACAATGAACACAATGAAACCGCATGGTCAAATTATGTGGAGTCGTTTTTAAAGTTTTAAAAATAGGCCTTTCCAATTTGGAAAGGCCTAAATAATTATTTTAATGTAGATTTAATGTATTTTACATAATCATTTTGAGCAATGACCTCGTTTAAAAGTTTACGATATTGCTCATTTGTATCATTGTAGAAATATACATCCAATAAGTCGATTTGAGTTCCATCTATATTATATATTGGAACTTTTATTTTGTTGTATTCATTATTTGGATTTCCTTCAATATAACTCTCAAGTTCATCTAGTCTTGCTAATGTTTGAGTGCTTACTTCAAATATTTCTCCAAGGATTAAATTCTCTCCATCAATTAGTGCTGGATAAGTACGATCAGTTAAAGAGTATAATGTACCTTTAACATAACCATAATCTACGAAAGTTGAATTATTTTTTAAATATAATTCATAATTATATAAACCGGTACGTAATGTACCATAAACAAATACTTTACTCATTAATGTGTTGCACCACCAATTTCTTTAATATCTTCATCACATAAAACAATTGCTTCAATTGCTTTAGTTAAGCCAACAACAATCATCTCTAAAGACATGCTAGGCATCCCTTTTTTATCTAAAACTTGTTGTGGTAAAAATGGGATATGAATAAATCCACTACGCTTATCTGTACTATGAATCATATGCGATACACCATATGTAACATGATTACAAACAAAAGTACCTGCAGTATTTGATACAGATGCTGGAATGTTTGCATCTTTTATATGTTTTACCATTGCTTTAATAGGTACAGTTGTAAAATATGCCGCCGGTCCATCAGGATATACTGGCTCATCAATAATTTGATTCCCTTCATTATCAGGAATACGGCAATCATCAATATTAATACCAATTCTTTCAACAGTAATATCATTTCTACCACCAGCTTGACCAATTGACAAAATAACATCTGGGTTGTGTTTTTCAATTGCGTCTTTGATAACTGCTAGTGATTTATGACATACAGTTGGAATTTCTAGTTTAATAATTTGAGCATCTAAAATTGTATCAGGTAATTTTTTTACAGATTCGATGGCAGGGTTAATGCTTTCGCCACCAAATGGATCAAATCCAGTAACTAAAATTTTCATAGTTTTTCTCCTTAAAATGCTAATAATAGCATTAATGCTACATGGACAGCAATTAATATAACCGCAAATGGTAATTGAACAATAATTACTTTCCATTTATTCTTTGTTTCCAATACAGCTGCTGGAACCACATTAAAGTTTGCAGCCATCGGTGTAAGTAGTGTACCACAGAAACCACATGTCATACCTAAAGCACCAATAATTGCTGGATCTCCTCCTTGCATCATAACAAATGGGAAACCGATACCTACTGTAATAACCGAAAATGCAGCAAATGCATTACCCATAATCATGGTAAATATTACCATTCCAGCACAATAAATTAATACACCAATTAATATGTTTCCTTCAGGAACAACTTGACCAATAAGCTGTGAGATAACATCTCCGACTCCAGCTTCAGTAAATAATGTACCTAATGCTCCAAGTAATTGTGGTAATAATGATACAGCACCAACTTGCATTAATAGTTTACTAGTTTGTTCACCAGTTTCTTTGAATTTTGGTTTACAAATAACGATAGCGACTATTAATGAAACAATACAAGCCAAACCTACCATCACTGCACCATCAAGACCTTTTGTTACAACTTCCCCATCAATTTCTGTTTTGTAATTGATGAATGAAAATGCAAATGAAAGCAATCCAATTAATACTGCTGGTATAAATATTTTGCTTTTGATTGATGCATTTGCAGTTGCTTTTGCTTCTGTAGTAACATCGTCAATTGATACTAACTTTACTTGCTTACTAGCTGTAAGAAGTCCCATAATAACAAGCAATCCACCTGTAATTTCGTAAGGTATTAATTTTCCAAAGATAAATATTAATCCAAGTAATCCCCAAAATATTGCTGTACAAACAGATTTTGAGTCTTTTTTAAATGCTGTGTATGCAGTAAAGATACTTACTAAACCACATAATGTATAAATAATTTCAGGAGCAACTGTTGATAAAAAATTATGCATTATTTGTTACCTCCCTTTTTTATTTTTATATCGTATAAACGAACGCGAATAAATACCAAAACAACTGTAATAATTGCTACTGGAATTGCAGAAAATGCAATTGATTGTAGTGTGATATCATATCCAAGAGATACTAATGTACCTTGGATTAATACAACTCCACTTGATGCCGGAAAACAAAGTTGAGCAAAGAAATTACCTAGATTTTCAGTAGCAGCACTTAGCCCCTTTAACTCCTCATCTTGGTCTTCTGTTAACTCTTTATTGATACTAGCCTTAGCAGCACCTTGAGACATCGGTAATACGAGTGGTCTTACAAATTGAACAACCCCTCCAATACGAACGTTGAACGCTGATGCTAATGTACGAATAACCATATAAATGCTTAATACTTTACCTGCAGAAGCATTTTTGATATTTCCGATAACCGTTGCAGCTCTTTCTTTTAAACCATAACGTTCAATAATTGCAATAATTGGTAACATAATTAAAAAAATTGACATTAATCTATTTTTAACAAATGATTCTCCTAAAACTGCAAGAATTTCAGTGATATCAATACCAGCAATAAGTCCAGTAGTAATACCAGATACAAGGACAACTGCAATAACGTCCAGTTTTAAAACAAAACCAATAACTATGATTGCAACACCTAGTAGTGTTAAATATTCCATTATTCTTCCTCCTTAATAACTTAGTGATAATACCATAATGAATTATAAAAAGCAAATAATTGAAATGCATAATACATTGTGTTTTGCATACAATATATAGGGGTGAAACTATGGCAAAAGAAGTACGCGAAATTATGACAAAGGCAATTATTTCTAAAGGTATGAAAAAAACATCAAACAAATATAGTTTTCCATTAGAAGGTATTTCAAAAATACTAGGATGTTGGATATCGAATAATCATGCAAAGGCATATATAGAGGATGGAAAACCAATAATTGAAGGGTGTTATGATATTCATATTTGGTATAGTAATAATAATGAAGATAGTCATTTATCAAAAAACACAATAACCTATAAAGAGTATATGGATGTAAAAAAGAAAGAATTGCGAGCATTTAATGACGAAGATCAGTTTCTTGTGGATAATGGAGTAATGCCTAAATGCATTAATGCAATGATTGAAAATGAAAATGCTGTAATTGAAATTAAAAAAGAATTATCAATTAAAATTGTTGGAAACACCTTTATTAGGGTCCATGCAATTGATGATAATGAAACTTGGGATGAAAATATTGATATCGAAATAAATGAAAACTTTATAACATAAAAGGGCGTATTCGCCTTTTTTTGTGTTATAATTACTATGAATTTTTATGAGGAGAATGTGTATGAAACCAAAATATAGTCCAATGATGATGCAATATTTATCAATTAAAGAAAAACATCCTAGTGATATTGTAATGTTCCGCTTAGGAGATTTTTATGAGATGTTTTTTGATGATGCATTGCTTGTATCAAAACAACTAGAAATAGCACTTACAGGAAAAAACGCTGGTGCTAGCGAGAGGGTACCAATGTGTGGGGTTCCATTTCATTCGGCTTCGTCATATATTCAAAGGCTGATTGAGTTTGGTCATCGCGTTGCAATTGTTGAACAATTAAGTGAACCTGGGAAAAAAGGTATTGTTGAGCGAGGGGTAGTTCAAATTATTACACCAGGAACTTTGTTTGATGAATCGCTAACTAAAAATACAAATAATTATATCGGTGCTTATTGCGCCTTTGATTTTTCTTATGCCCTAGCATTTTGTGATATTACAACTGGTGAGTTTAATGTAGTTACAATTGACAAAAATAATCATGATTTAATTAATCAAATGCAATCAATGAATGTTAAAGAAATTGTTTGTAAAGATAGTGATGTAATTAAAATTGGTGATATTTTAATAACAACATATGATAATGATGGTTTTCATGAATCATATCAAAAGTTATTTGAGAATGTAACAGACATTAAACAAATTAAAACTGCTAGTTTATTATTACAGTATTTATTAGAGACACAAAAACGTGAATTAGATCATTTACAAGTAATTGAAGTAATTGACAATAGTGCTTATATGACAATGGATGCTTATACAAAAAAGGCATTAGAATTAACTGTTGCATCTAAGAATAATGAAAAATACGGTAGCTTATTTTGGTTGTTAGATCAAACAAAATGTGCTATGGGTTCAAGATTACTAAAGCGCTGGATCGATCGTCCATTAATTAAACAGGCGGATATTGAGCAACGTTTAGACATTGTTGAAATTTTTCAGGATAACTTTATTCAACGAGAAAGTATTAAAGAAATTATTAATGAGATATACGATATCGAAAGACTTTCAAGTAAAATTGCTTTTGGTAATATTAATGCTCGTGATTTGCGTTGGATAGCATCTTCATTGGATGTTATTCCTGAATTGAAACAACAACTAGAATCTATCGATAAACCACTTATAAACATGTTGGCTAGTCATCTTGTAGATGTTGGACATATTAAAGATATGGTTGAAGCTGCAATTGTTGAAAATCCACCATTAACATTAAAAGAAGGTGGTATTATAAATGATGGTTTCAACAAAGAATTAGATGAACTTCGCTATATTCGTGATAATGGAAAGAGTTGGCTTACAAGCTTTGAACAAACAGAGCGTCAAAGAACTGGAATAAAAGGATTAAAAGTTGGATATAATCGTGTTTTTGGATATTACATTGAAGTAACGAAAGCGAGTATTCCGTTGGTTAAAGATGAATTCGAATATACACGTAAACAGAGTTTATCAAATGCTGAAAGGTTTATTACGCCAGAATTAAAAGATATGGAAACAAAGATTATAAGTGCTCAAGATAAGATTATTAAACTTGAATATGCGATATTCAATGAAGTACGTAGTTTTATTCGTAAAGATGTTGCTACATTACAAGATATTGCTAAAGTGATTGCTCATATTGATGTTTACCAAGCATTTGCATCGATCGGGAGTCAAAATAATTATGTACGTCCTACATTTAATCGCGAAAAGTATGTAGATATTAAAGAAGGACGCCACGGTGTAATTGAAAAAGTACTTGGTTTAGGAAAATATGTAAGTAATGATGTTTGTTGTAATAATACTCAACCAATGTTGCTAATTACTGGACCAAATATGGGTGGTAAATCAACATATATGCGTCAATTTGCTTTGTCAGTAGTAATGGCTCAAATTGGGAGTTTGGTACCGTGTAGTCAAGCGTGTTTACCAATATTTGATCAAATTTTCACTCGTATTGGAGCTAGTGATGACCTTGTATCAGGACAATCGACATTTATGGTTGAAATGCTAGAGGCTAATAATGCACTTCGTTTTGCTACTGAAAATTCTTTGATTTTATTTGATGAGATTGGTCGTGGGACTGCTACTTTTGATGGTATGGCAATAGCTCAAGCAATGATGGAATATATTGCAAGAAATATAAAATGTATTACTTTATTTTCTACACATTATCATGAATTAACCTTTTTGGAAAATGAAAACCTTGGTGTATGTAATGTTCATGCAAGTGCAGCGATAGAGAATGATAAATTAACTTTCTTATATAAAATAAAACGTGGACGTTCTAATAAGTCATATGGTATTAATGTCGCAAAACTAGCAAAACTACCTGAAGAAGTTATTTCAAAGGCAAGTGTTGTTTTACAGGAATTAGAGACGAATAATATTCAACATGTTATTTCAAGTGTTGAAACACCTGTTGTGACTCAAACAAAAAGTGAAGCAGTTGAATATTTAGAAAAAATAGATCCAATGCAACTATCACCAATAGAAGCATTATCAACTCTTATAGAGTTAAAAAAATTAGTAGAAAAGTAGGTGGGGATTTTGCAAAAAATAAAACAACTTGATGATGTTCTAGCAAATAAAATAGCTGCTGGTGAAGTAATTGAAAGGCCAGCAAATGTAGTAAAAGAACTTGTTGAAAATAGTATTGATGCATCAAGTACAAAAATAGATGTTATTATTAAAGATGGTGGCCTAGAATTAATTGAAATTGTTGATAATGGTGAAGGAATGTCAAAAGCAGATGCAATGCTTTGTTTTTCAAGACATGCCACAAGTAAAATAAAAGATGATGATGATTTATTTTGCATTCAAACACTAGGATTTCGTGGTGAGGCAATACCTTCAATTGCCTCAATTAGTAATTTTGTGTTAACTACTAATAATGGAGAGCAATCCACAAGGGTTGAATACTTATATGGTAAATTACAAGGTAATGAATCTATTCATGCAAATCGTGGAACAACTATTAAGATTACAAAATTGTTTCAAAACGTACCAGCGCGACTTAAATATATGAAATCTGTAAATACAGAATTCGCAAATATTCAAACGTACATAGAAAAGTTATCGTTATCTCATAGTAATATTGCATTTTCACTTACACATAATGATCGTGTTGTATTTCAATCAAGAGCAAGTGATAATATTTTAGAAACAATTAGTAATGTATATGGGATTCAAGTTGCCAAAAGCATGATTCCCGTATCCTTCATGGACGATGAGTTTGAAGTTTCAGGGTATGTGTCAAAAATTGATACTACTCGCGCAAGTAAAAAAGATATTATTACCATGGTAAATAATCGTGTTGTAAAAAGCACTGTTGTAATTGAAGCAATATCTTTGACATATCGTAAATATCTAGCAGATAACCGTTTTCCAATTGCTGTTATTAATGTTTTAATAGATCCTTATTTAGTGGATGTTAATGTTCATCCATCAAAATTAGAAGTTCGTTTTTCTAAGGAGCAAAAATTAAAAGAATTAATCATTCAAGGAATTTCAAAAGCACTTGAAGAAGTGAATTTGACATATCAAGCTATTAAATCAGATATAAAAAATCCTGTTGTTAAACAGGAAGAATTTAATTACTTATACCAAGAAGAAGAAATTATCTTACCAACGATTGAAAGAGTTGTAAAAGAACCTGCTACTCCGATAGTGATTGAATCTAAACCAGTAGTTGAGGAAAGTGAACCAAAGCAAGTTGCACCTAAAATATCACAAGAAAAAGTAGTAAAACCTATGAAACAAAAAATATTTGTACAAGGGCAGGTTCATGGTACGTATATTATTGCTCAAGATGATGAAGCGATGTATCTTATTGATCAACATGCCGGCCAAGAAAGAATTAACTATGAATATTATTATCAACAATATCAAAATTTAGATATGACAGGTCAAGAGTTATTATTACCACTTACCTTCGAGTTTCCGATTAGTACTTGTTTATTAATTGAAGAAAGAAAAGCGGTACTAAAAGATGTTGGAATAGACCTTATTGCTTTTGGTGATACTGGTTTCATTGTTAAAGAATTACCACGTTGGATAAAAGATGTTGATGAAAAAATATTTATTGATCAAATGATTGAACAATTATTACAAACAAATAAGGTTGATGTAGTTGCATTGCAAGAACATGCAATTGCAACTCTAAGTTGTAAAGCATCATTAAAAGCAAACTTACATTTATCACCAATGGCAATGCAAGAACTTGTTGATAATTTGATGCGTTGTGATAATCCATATGTATGTCCTCATGGAAGACCTACAATTATTCGTTATCGTAGCTATGATTTAGAAAAGTTATTTAAGAGGGTGACATAATGAAGAAGGTAATTGTGATTGTTGGTCCAACAGGAGTTGGAAAAACAAAAATGGGGGTATCCCTAGCAAAAAAATTAAATGGTGAAGTAATTAGTGGTGATTCAATGCAGATATACCAACATATGGATATTGGTAGTGCTAAGGTTACAGTTGAAGAAATGGAAGGAATTAAGCATCATTTAATTGATATTTGTACGCCATTTGATAGTTTTAGTGTTAAAGATTTTCAAGAAGAAGTACGTTTGTTAATTGATAATATTACTTCTAGAGGAAAAATCCCAATTATTGTTGGAGGTACCGGATTATACATTAAGGCAGCATTGTATGATTATACATTTCAAGAAACTACAAGTAATCATGATATATATAAAGAGAAATACAAGGATTTTACGAATCAACAGTTGCATGATTATTTATCAAGTATTGATAACGAAAGTGCTAAAGAGTTACATCCAAATAACCGTCAAAGAGTACTTCGAGCAATTGAAATATTTCAAACATCGGGTATAAAAAAGAGTGATGTAATTGCTAGTCAAAATCATGAGTGTCTATATAATGCTACGTTCATTGGTTTAACACTTGAACGAGATGTGTTGTATGATCGTATAAATAAACGTGTTGATATAATGATTAATAGTGGTTTGCAAAAAGAAATTGAGAAACTTTTAGAATTAGGAGTTAATGCTCAACTTCAAAGTGCTAAAGGCATAGGGTATCGTGAGTGGTATGCATATTATGATAATAAACAAACATTAGAGGAAACTGTTGAACTAATAAAAAAGAATTCTAGAAATTATGCTAAGAGACAATATACTTGGTTTAAAAATCAGTTTGATGTAAATTGGTTTATGGTTAATTTAAATAATTTTGATGAAACAATAAATGGTGTATTAGATAGTTTATAAATATTGTTTATTATTAGACAATAAGAGGTCGCTAAAATGACTTCTTTTTTTTATGTAATAAAAAAG
>CAYJEM010000068.1:0-9583 GCA_964369175.1 uncultured Erysipelotrichales bacterium
TTCCACTAGAAACAAATATAGTTGTATTTGTTACATCTCCGGTACTTGGCGTTGGCGTTGGTGTTGGTATTGGCGTTGGTGTTGGTATTGGCGTTGGCGTTGGCGTTGGCTCAACCTTACCTTCAACAGTAAACGAAGTTATTGCACTACTTCCTCCAGACATAATTGTTATTTCATGTTGTCCAATAGCAAGTTTATCTGTATAAGTACCATTTAATATCACTGAAATACTTCCATCAGATAAAACATAATTACTTGCATCTATGATATTTCCATCAACTAACACGCCTTCAAATAATTCAATTTCACCATTGGATACAAATTTTGCATCTGTACCCTGTATAATTACTTGGTTTGCTCCTTCAATAATACTTGATGATGATAAAATAACAAGCTCTTTAGCTTGACTTGCATAATGTGTAGCGGTCTCTTTAAATCTCACCTCTCCAGTTACAAGTGTATTCTCTGGAACACCAGAAATATAATTTATGTCACTCCAGTATTGTCCATTGAATCGGTACTCTGCACCTTCAATTTCCGGGATTGTAATTGTATACGTATTTTTCCCTTCTTCCATCATTGATTCCATATTTTTAACTTCAGGAATATTTACATTTTCAAGTATTTTAATACCACTAGCAATTATTTCAACATCTCCTATAATAGATGCTTGGTTAATAACTAGTGCACCAGTCGTTTTATTGTATGAATATCCAGATTCTAACGAAACTCCTGCTACCTTTACTTCAATATTAGATGGTAATATATAACCTTCATTTGGAATTAGATTAGCTTCAAAATCTTTATTATTAGCAACTGACACCAAATAATAGTTAGTACTAACATTTGTCAAGCTATTTTTTAATAAATATCCAGGAATTGCACGAGCGTCCCATCCAGTAGCACCAGGATGATAGAATACTTCTTTTTCAAATATTGAGTCATCACTTAGTAGTGGCATGTCACCTTGAAAGTATATAGTATTTAGAGATTCGTTCCAAAGAAATACATCTGATCCCATTGAAGCAACCTTACTTGGAATAACTATGCTTTTTAATTCATAATTGCCATGAAATGCGTAACTACCTATATTAATTAAACTATTAGGTAGTGTAATACTTTCAAGGTTTGCACAAATCGAAAAACCTGATTGCTCTATTGACGATAAATTATTAGAAAGTTCTATCGATACAAGATTATTAGCACGTGTAAAAGCTGCCCATCCCACAGTAGTTACACTATCTGGCATTGTATAAGTTGTATCACTCTTACCAATAGGATATTGTAATATTTTTGTTTTTCCTTTGTCAAACAATACACCATCTAATGATGAAAAAAACATATTTTCATTACTGACAGTAATATTTGTAAGTTTTTCACAGCTCAAAAATACATCTCTTGCTATGCTTTCTATTCCCTTAGGAATATGAATCTCTTGTAAACTTGAGCACCTTTGAAAAGCGCCGGTACCAATACTTGTAACACTATCTGGAATAATAACATCATTTAGCTTTTCACAGTTTCTAAATGCATAACGCTCAATTTCTAAAAGTGTACTAGGCATAGTTACACTTGTTACATTTTCACAAGCATAAAATGCATCACTTTTTATAATTGTAACACCTGTTTTAATATCAATAGTTACAATATCAGCTCTATCAACTGATGCATTATCATGCCAATTTATAGTTCCCTCATTTGTTGTAATTGTTAATAAGCCTGTTACAGTATCAAATGAATATCCATTGCCTGTAATTAGTGAACTTCTGTTTTCTGGATTAATTATCTCTTTTGTTTCTTGTAACTGTTCATTATTTGTTGCAAATACTGCTGGACTACTTAATGAAAATATCATAGTAGATGCTAAAAATAATGAAGTAATCTTTTTGTTCCCCTTCATAAAATTCTCCCTTCTTGATTGGTCTCACACACAATCTCACTTAATTATATCATATCGATGCCACGCAGTTCAAATACTTATTTGATTAAATGCTAATTGTAAGAGTAATTTTTGCTACTGTACAGAAAAAGAGGTAAATAACTAGTTAATAGTTATTTATCCCCTTCTCTTGATACCGATACTCATTTTTAAAAGTACACTGTTAAAAATAAGTATCGGTTTTAAACTACCATAAACAGTATTAATGATCATTATTGCAATAGTTTTACCTAATAGTGATTATTTGTACATTACTATCTCTAAAACCTTAGCAATTTTTCTACATCAAAACGATTTATGTATATTGCTGTTAGAAGGTTTGGCATTATAAATAATAATATAGTAAGTACAATTATTGATATTGATGTTAGCATGTTTATTTGTAGTAGTTGAATATCTAATATTAGTAATGTTATATACGTTACTGTATATAAACAGATTACTGATATGATTGTAATACATGATGATTTAAAACTCATATATAACAATAGTTTTACTATATCAATGTTTGATAATCCATTTGCTTTTAAAATGGAAATAATTCTTTTTTGTTTTATTAAATTTGACACTTATGTTATCCTTTGTTCGAATATATGTATTAAAAGCAGTTCTAGACCATAGTGACCATGTTTTCTACGCAGATATTTATATAAATTATCAATATATATAAGCTCTTGATACTTATCGTCTAAAACGATAATAATAAAACCATTAAAACCATCTAAGTATTTTTTCGCTTTTTCTTTCTCTACTGCACTAACCATTCAAATGCTTTCTAACTGCTTTACGTGATGTTTTAAGTTCTCTTGCAATTTCCTATATATTCACTTTCATAATACCTTTCTTATACATATTACTAATACATATCAAATTTCTTAATGATTTTACTACAATCTCTATCTTATTCATTATAATCATTCCTTTTACAAGCAAATGATTATAACAAAAGGTACCCATCACTAGAAACAAAAGTGGGAATACTTTCGTTAGAAAACTGGATACCTTTATGTTAATGTTTATATTATATACTCCTGCCTTATACACCACATGATTATTGATTAAATGGATATATTATCTAATCTCCATAAGTATCATTTATACTAGATTCAAAAACAATATTGACTTATGGCAATCAAACGACTCAATGACTTTTCTAGATAATCAAGCAAACTTAATGAATCGAAGTTGAAGCGATCTATAAATCCAGTGCAAATTCATCATCAAAGTCAACATCTTCTGATGACTGCTCTAGCTTTTCTTTTTCTAATACAGATTTTTCATATAATTTAAAGAATGGATAATACATGATAATTGCTAATCCAATAATAATAAGTGCAAATACCGGTGCTCTCCAATCCATTGTGATTAGATATTGTACAAATGGAGTCGGTACACCTCCCATTGCAGCCATTGGTTTACCAACCAACCCCCAATCAAAAACTTTCCATATAAATGCCCCCAAAATTGGAGTCCCTAGTACAAACGGGATAAAAAAGTATGGATTAAATGCTACTGGGAAACCATATACAACTGGTTCAGATATATTAAACATTGCTGGAACTATTGAGGCTTTACCTGCTGCTTTTAACTGTTTAGATTTACTAAATAAACCAAGTATTGCGATTGCCCCAGTAACTCCTGACCCAGTGCATGCAAGGAAATATCCCCACCAGTTCTCAGTAAATATAAACTGTAGTGGTAAGCCGGCAGCATAGTTTGTTGCATTAGCTGCTAAATACTGTGTCATAAATGGTAATGTAAATCCGATTAAGATGGCATAGCCATTTAATCCTAAAAACCAGAATGTCATTTCAATTAAACAGATTAAGAATACACCGCCCATTGTATCAATTCCTGTAACTGCTGGCATTAAAATAACCGTTAATAATTCAGGTAAAATGACCCCTTCTTGATACATACCACACAGTACATTAATAACAAGTGCGATAATAATAACAAATAATATTGGAAAAATTGCTTCAAATGTTTTACTAATCATATCCGGCAATCCTTTAATACGTAAAGTGATTTTTTTCTTGAAGCAAAAGTTAATAAATTCAACTGTAAACATTCCACCAAATAGAGCAACAAATAATCCTCTAGAATCTAAGTAAGAAATATTAAGCACACCATTATCCACTTTAATACAAAGTATCATAACAAAGATCATTGATGCAATCATTGGATGAAGTGGTGCAATTTCCAGTTCCTTCGAGTGGTAAAATGAAACAGCAATTGTCGCATAAACCGTTAATAGACCAAATGTAAATGTGAATGGCATGTATAACAAATCACCATTAGCAATTAGCCAGTCTGAAATTACATTCCCTGTTGGTAACACACCTGCTATTCCTCCAAGAATTAATGAAAAAGAACCAACCATTAATACAGACATTAAAGAAATCATCGCATTCTTTATAGTAGCGATTCTTTTTTGTTTCTCAATCTTTGCTGCAATTGGAGCAACGTTCGACTCTAAAAAATTAACAAACTTATTCATGACTGTCTCCCTTCTTTGCATTAGATATCATTGTTAAACCTTGTAATAATATTTTTGAACCATTTGCCATTCCATACACTTCTGTTGGAATCACTTCTACCGGTTTATCATTTTGCATACATATAGTTTGTATATCATCAAATTTATGTCGCATTTGTGGACCAACTAAAACACAATCATATTTTGATATATATTCTTTTAAATCACTTACTGGTCTTGCATCGATAGTAATTTCATAATTTTTTAATTTTTCACTATTTTGTGCTATTGTACGCATTTTTGCAACCATAACGCCAGTACTAGCACCTAAATTACATACTAATAAAATTCCATATTTTTTCATACTTTTCCCCTTTGTTTCCTATTTATTATTTTTATCTAAAACAATTTCTATTAATTCACCGATTATAGTTTCTGCTAATATCACATTCATTAAGTGATCTTGTGCATGTAGTAAAAGAATTGAAAATTCAGGTACAATTCCGTTTGCTTCATTAACAAGTAGCTCTGTTTGCACACGATGTGCTTCTGTCAATGCATTTTTAGCACTCTCCATTAACGCATTTGACTCTTCTTCATTTCCTTTTTTAGCAGCTTGTAATGCCAAACACATTTGTGCCATACTATCGCCAGCACTTGAAATAATCTTAAAACTAATTTCTTCTATATTCATCTTACTCTCCTTTATAACATTCATTATCAATTATTAACTTAGAATTGTTGTGTTCTTTTACAATTGTTGCCGGAACCATATTTGTGACATTAGAATCTAGTACTTTATGGATAATATCATGTTTTTTTGCATTCATTGCTACAACATATAATTCTTTTGATTCCATAAAATATTTAATCCCAAGAGAAATTCCTTGTGTAATATTGACTTTATGAGGAAAATATTTATTCATTACTATTTTTGTGGTTTCATCCAAGCTTGTGTAAAATGATTTCGTATCTAATAAACATCCTGGTTCATTTAATGCTAAATGTCCATTCATTCCTACACCTAATAATACAAATTCAAATTTACGATCACCAATTAGTGAATCTACACGTTTACATTCTTTATCTAAATCTTTAGCTTTTGCATCAAAATAAATCAACTGGTCTTTTTTGATTTTTAATGGATCAAATAAGTCTTTGAACATATTATATTGACAACTACCTACATCTTCTCTATCTAGTCCAACCCATTCATCAAGATTTACAAGTGTTGCTCGTATTTCAAATGGTAGAAGATTATATTTGCGCACTACTTCATTATAAGTTTTTAAAACTGTATCTCCACTTGCCATTGTGATTAGTACATCTTTTTTTAGTAACTCAATTATTTTATCACTTAATAATTCAGCAATTTCAATTTCATTTTCTTTAATTATTAGTTCCATTATTTCCACTCTCCAATATATTGTGCGTATTCTTTAATTAATTCTATAGTCATATTATGCGCTAGCTCTTCATCATTTATTAATGGATGAATTAACAATGCTTTAACCGCCAATGAAATACTCTGTTTTTCTATAGCTTCTATAACGAGCCTTTCATATGATTTAATTGTTTGAATATAGTTTTCTTGTACAACAGGAATATTATCTACTTTTCTAGAAGTAATATTTCCATCTATGAAGTCACATGTTATTTCAACAATATCATCATTTTTCAGACCAGGAATAGAACCTTCATTTTTAACAAGTATTGTCATTGGAACAGCATCTTTATTTTGTGTTCCTTTAATAATATTTAAGGCAATACCAGCATATCCGCCATCATCATCTGATTCAACAAATTCCTTAAGCGTGCATACCTTCTTATTTGACACATGTTTTCCATCTGATTCGACAGAGAAATATGAATTTTCACGTTCTAATAAATAAGTGATGTAAATAAGGAATTTTTCTTCTATAGTTTTATCTTTTGCATCATCTAGGGCAGCTGTCATTTTAATATTGATGTCTCTTATTAGTTCCCCTCTTGCTTTTCCACTTTTGTTGATATTTTTAATAACTCTTGAATTGTTCATGAAAAAGTATAAATATTCATTTGGAAGTTCATCATCCAACAAAGAGACAACATTTTCACTAAAGACACTCATTTCAGTTTCTTTAAAAAGGTTTTTATGTTCTAAAATAAGTTGATCACATGGTTGTCCATTAATTTTAAAATCTCTATAGAATGATAAGTGATTTAGCCCATAACATGTTACATCAAATTCACTTCTAGCTACACCAAGAAGTGCTTGTAATTGTTTCGTAAAATGATTTGGTCCATCACAAATTCCATAAATATTATTGTATCCTTTATTTTTTAATGCTTGCGTTACTAAACCACTTGGGTTTGTAAAGTTAAATATTTTTACATTTGGTGATGCAATTTTATTAATTAACTCCATATAATGTATCAAAGTTGGGATTGAACGAAGTGACATCGCAAAACCTCCAACACCTGTAGTTTCTTGTCCTAATACTGCATATTTCTGTGCTAGTTTTTCATCGAAATAACGACCATCATCTCCTCCAACACGAATTGTAGTAATAATGTAGTCTGCATCTGTAATAGCTTCTACTTCGTCACTAGTAAGCTTTATTTCAACCCTGTCGTCAATTAGCCTACCAACTTCTTTAGCGATTTCACCATACTTCAATAATTTATCTTCATCGATATCCATTAGATATATTTCATTAATATTTAGTTCATATGCATTTGTTACAAGTGTTTTTATTAAAAATGGTGCTCTCACTCCTCCACCACCTAAAACTGTTAATTTCATACTATTCCTCCATTTTATTAAAGATTCCATAAATATCCTTACTTGTTTTACATCTTTCAATTCGAGTTAAAATGTCTTTTTCATTTGTAAGGCACAATATATCGTTTAAAAAATCAAGATATTTATGCTCATCTGTTAGTGCTAATACAATTATTAATTGTATGTCTGTACCATACTGATTTACTAAATGATATCCAGTCTTATTGTATAGTACACTTAGCGTACTTACATTGACTCCATCATCAATGCCAGCATGTGCTAAAAGTATTCCTGGTGCAATTGTCATATATCCACCATATTTTTTTATATTTTCGTTGATTTTATTAACATATTTTTGTTCAATTAATTGGTTTGATACAAGTGTTTGACACGCCTTAGATATCCCATCAAATATTTCTTTATTCTCATTTAAAATTAATACAAATTCTTTTTTGAATAAAACTTTTTCATAGTAATATTTATCAGCAACATATCTACCATGAATTAATATGTTAATAAGATCTTTTTCGAATCTTGTATGATCTGTTATATTTGCATGTCGTTTTGTCACTGATACAATTTCATGTACCACAGACAAATCAGTGGCATATTTCTTTATTGAAAGATGCTTTTCTAGTTTTTTTCTATCCACCTGTCTAATATCTGGGTGTACACGAACAATTTTAGGATCTATAACATTTAAATTTGTAGTTGTTACAACTAAATTGTATTCTGCAATTATTTCTTTTCTAAATTTTCGATAAGATATATAATTAATAGAATCCGTTTCGAAATACTGCTCTAAGATACTCTTTATGTTTGCAGCAACCGCACTCCCCTCAATACTTACGATCAATATTCGTGCATGTAGAACAATTGACTCAGAGGCCTTTGTTACAGCTGATAAAAAATGTAACGTCAAAAAGCTTATCTCCTGTGGTGAAACCATGTGATAACCATATTTTTTTAAAATCAAACATGCTTCATCCACTGCACAGTAAATATCAGGATATTCTTCCATTACATTTTTAAATAACGGATTATATACTTGGTTATCGTCTACAACTCGATATAGCATAGATTTCAAATGCAATGATACACTTATCTTTAATGCATCGATATTTTTAAATTTTAGTGCTAATAACCTTTCTACTTCGTAAATCAGTTGACAAGCAATATCTTCATATAAATGATTAGAAAATCGTGCATATGTTAGCTTGTTGGTTAAAATAATACCTGTTAAAAGATTAGTCACAACACAAATATTATTTTCATCCATATTTGTAAAATGTTTACGTATTATTTTCGTTGCAACATCGTATTCATTTGTTTCACTAAATTCATTTTTGTCTACAACCTTATAGAACTGATAATTAGAATTGATATAGTCAAAAAATAATAACAACTTCAAATATGAAATATCTTCAAATTCTACCTGAAGCTTTGCTTCTATTTCACTAACAAAATCATTATAAATAACATATAAATCAGTATTTAATAAATCTTGATTTATTGTTTTAACAAGTATATTATCACTCTTTTGTTTTAAAATAATTGAATCGTATATCTCAGAAACATCCGCATTATCCAATAATATGTTTATGAACAAATTAAGTCTTGCACTACAATCTCCACATAACATATATCTACCACTTTGATCTTCGATAATTTGAATTGTAGGATTGTTTTGTAGGTTAGATGGTATTGACTTATAAGCGGCATATATAGTTGAAGATGATACTTCTAATTTATTATTAAAGTATTCTCTATCAACATATTCATGCTTAAATAAAAGTGTTAAAACTATGATTGATTGAACTTGCTTTTTACTAAGAAAGTTTTCATTTTTTAAATTATTAAAAAATGTAATTAATGCACTAGAAGTTTCTAACTTGGCGCCAAGATTATGACTTCTAATTATTTTAGGGAGGTTATTCTTACTTAATAAATCATCTATTAATAATAAATCGTTTCTAATTGTACGGTTAGAAACCTTGAATTCAAACGCAAGTTCATCAATCGTTACATACTCACTTGTACTAAGGAGTACTCGTATAATTTCATTACTTCTCTCACTCATATTATCACCACCTACGCATATTATATTTTATAGCCACAATACCCGCAAGCGTTTACACGTTTATTATTTTGCCAAATAAACGGAAAAAAAATATAGTATATTATATAAGGTAAATATATATTTTATGTTCAAATAAAAAAAAGGATACATTCTGTGCAAAAGACAGAACCCAATCCTTATAGTTACTTAGCATGTTTGTTTTATTTAATATCGATTAACTGTATATACATTAAAATATATTACACATATTCTATCATAATGTCATTGCCTTTGGACTGTACCAAATTAACAATAAAGTATAGTATTACCTCATTAGAAAAT
>CAYJEM010000069.1:0-9516 GCA_964369175.1 uncultured Erysipelotrichales bacterium
TCTGCAGTTATTGCTAAAGACAAATATAATGTTTGTCAGGATATTTCACTTGGGCATTACACCCATGAAAAGAATCCAATGGCGAGCGCAGTTGCATTAGCATTAATTAACTACATTGAAGACACCAATTTATTAGACCGCGTTAAAGAAATTGAAGCAATATTATCTAAACGAGGGTATGCAATGATGGATAAGTATCCTGTTATTGGTGATATTCGCTGCATTGGTGGAATTCTAGCAATTGAACTTGTAGAAAATCGCCTAACAAAAATAAAAGCAAATGATAAAGCAGAAAGCGTTTTGTATCGTTGCTTAGAAAATGGTTTGAGTTTTAAAGTGTCACAAGGAAACGTTTTGACACTTTCGCCGCCATTAATAATAACAGATGAAGATTTAAATATAGCTTTGGATATAATAGAAGAAGCTATGGTATATATTGAAGGAGAAGAAAAATGATTAACTATAAATTATTAACGCCAGGACCATTAACTACAACATCAACAGTAAAAGAAGTTATGATGGTAGACCACTGCACATGGGATGATGATTACAAGCAAATTACACAAGATATTCGTATTCGCTTACTTGATGTAGCAAAAGCATCAAAAGAAAAATATACAACAGTGTTGATGCAAGGAAGTGGGAGTTTTGGTGTTGAGTCAGTAATTACAAGTGTTGTTGGAATAAATGATAAAATACTTATTATTGCTAATGGTGCATATGGTGAGCGTATGGTTAAAACTGCCATATATGCTGGAGTAAACCATGAAGTGTATACAGTGGACTATGATAAGATTCCAGAGGCAACTAAAGTAAAGGAAATATTAACAAAAGATAGTACCATCACACATGTAATTATGGTACATTGTGAAACAACATCAGGAATTTTAAATGATATTGCAGCAATAACACAAGTTGTCAAAGAAGCTAATAGAACAATGATTGTTGATGCGATGTCTAGTTTAGGTGGTATTAACATTGAAGTTGAAAAACTGGGGATAGATTTTATTATTTCTAGTGCCAATAAGTGTATTCAAGGAGTTCCAGGGTTTTCATTTATTATTTGTAATAAAGAAGAGTTAAATAAATGCAAAGGGAAAGCACGAAGCTTATCGTTAGATTTATATGATCAATGGCAAGAGATGGATAAAGATGGTAAATGGCGTTTTACATCTCCTACACATGTAGTACTTGCTTTTCATCAAGCATTAAAAGAGCTAGATAAAGAAGGTGGTGTAACGGCCCGCGAAGCAAGATATCGAAGCAATAATAATTATTTAATTAACCGTATGAATAGTATGGGAGTTGAAACATATATTGGGGAGGCGCACCAGAGTCCAATTATTACTACATTTTTATTCCCAGATAAGCATGCATTTTCATTTGTTGATATGTACACATATGTTAAAGCAAGAGGGTATGCAATTTATCCAGGAAAAGTTACTGACAAAGACACATTCCGTATTGGAAACATTGGTGAAATATACCAAGATGATATGGTAATGTTATGCAATATATTTGAAGAATATTTTAAACAATTAGGAGAATAATATGAAAAAAACAACAGTAATATTTGATTGGGCGGGTACCGTAGTTGACTATGGTTGCTTTGCCCCAGTAGCTGCTTTTATCAAAGTATTTAAAGAAGTAGGGATAGAGCCTACTGCTGATGAAGTAAGAGCACCGATGGGAATGTTAAAAAGAGATCATATCAAAACAATGTTAGAAATGCCAAGAATCAAAAACGAATACGAAAAGTTACATAACCACACAGCAACGGAGCAAGATATCGATGAAATGTATGCCAAGTTTGAACCAGCATTATTTGATATTCTTGACCAACACTGTGACATTAAACCATATGTACTTGGTACAATTGCAACACTTCACGAAAAGGGAATCTCAATAGGATCAACAACAGGGTACACTGATAGTATGATGGCTGTGGTAACAAGTGAAGCAAAAAAGCAAGGATATCAACCACAATGTTGGTTTTCACCAGATTCGACAAATGGAATGGGAAGACCTTATCCATACATGATATATCGTAATATGGAAGTATTGAAAACAAAGCATGTTGATGAAGTTATTAAAGTTGGTGATACTGTGTCTGACATCAAAGAAGCAAAAGCTGCAGGTGTATTTGCGATTGGAATCATTGAAGGAAGTTCAGAAGTAGGATTAACAAAGAAAGAATATGATGATTTATCATCATCAGAAAAAGAAGAGATCATAGAAAAAATCACAAAACGTTATATCGATGCTGGAGCTGATGCTGTGGTAATGGATATTCGTGGGGTACTTGAATATTTATAAAAGCCTATGGGCTTTTTTTTCTTGACACGAACAATATTAAAGGGTATATTTAGAGTAAGTTAGCTTTTGCTAACTTTTTCTGAAAGAGATGGTTAGCAACAACTAATAAAAGAGGTGAAACATGAATATACAACATATGTTAATCGTACACTGTGCTCCGACACTAGCAAATATAAAAACAGCGAGTATGTTTCCAGTTCGAAATTGTGGAAATGACTTTTTTAAGAAAATTGAAACATTGAATCGAATGTTATCTAAAAAAGGTATGTCTATTATTATATTAAAGCAAGTAGATGATTTTGCATTAGTTTATATTTATCGTAAAAGAGCACTAATAGATGATTTAAAAGAAAATGTATCAAAATCAATTTTAAAAAAACATGGGTACCCTAATAATAATTTAAAAGAAATATTATCGTACTTACAACGCAGATTTAATAGCACTGATAACTTTCCTCATGAAATTGGTATATTTCTAGGTTATCCACCAAATGATGTAAAAGGATTTATTGATCATCAAGGAGATAATTGTTTATATATTGGTCATTGGAAAGTATATAGTGATGTAGCTAAAGCAAAAAAGGTATTCAAAAGATTTGATATGTGTAAACAAACTTATATTTCAAGATATAAGCAAGGAAAAACACTTCTACAACTTAGTGTAGGATAGGCTAAAACATATCTGTCAAAAATATAAAGAAAGAGGGATTTATTATGAAAAAAGTTGGAATTGTATTTTGGAGTGCTAGTGGAAACACGGAAACAATGGCAAATGAAATGGCAGAGGGTGCTAAAGCAAAAGGTTATGATGTAACAGTTGCTGAAGTATCAGACTTTGATGTAGCAACGATTGAAACATATGATATTATGGCATTAGGTTGTCCATCAATGGGTGCAGAAGTTTTAGAGGAGTCTGAGTTTGAACCGTTCTATCAAGAAGCAAAAGAAAAATTACAAAACAAAGATGTAATCTTATTTGGATCATATGGTTGGGGTGATGGTGAATGGATGAGAAATTGGGAGCAAGATGTTAAAGATGCTGGCATCAACCTTTTAAAAGATGGAATCATGGCTAACTATGAACCTGATGAAAATGCTAAAACAGAATGCCGCCAAGCATTTGATTAAAGCCTACGGGCTTTTTTATTTTGTTGAAGTTATGATATAATATAATTATTGTTGGAGGTATAGAAAATGATACAATACAGTGTAATTATATTGTGTGCTGGTAGTGGTAGTCGAACTGGTTTAAAATATAATAAGATGTTTTATAAAATAGAAAATCAAACAATTTATGAAAAAACATTATCCATATTCATAGAAGATAAGCGTTGTAAACAAATTATTGTTGTATGTAAACAAACAGAAGTTGATGATTTTAAAAAGTTATCAAACGATAGTCGAATTGAATATTGTGTTGGTGGAAACGAAAGGCAAGATAGTGTGTATAACGGACTACAAATAGTAAATAATGAATATGTATTAATTCATGATGGAGCAAGACCTTTTATTGAAAAAAACGTTATAGAGGATGTATGTCAGTGTTTAAGTAAACACAATGCGTGTCTAGTGATGGTGCCATCAAAAGACACGATTAAAGAAGTAGTTGATGGAAAAGTAGTCCATACACCAAATCGAGAACATATAATGCAAGCACAAACACCACAAGCCTTTTTAACAAGTTTGATTTTATCAGCTTATCAAAAAGGAAAAGATTCAAATTTTATTGCAACAGATGACGCTTCATTAGTAGAAAACTTCACAAAAGAACCAGTATATGTTGTTTTAGGAAGTTATGCTAATAAAAAAATAACAACGATTGAAGATTTATCATAAAATCAATTGAAATATCAATAATGCTATGCTATAATACACGGGCATGTAAAAAACAAAAATTTACTGCCTGTCTATTTATAGAAAATAGACCATTAGACCATAGGAGGTATAAAAATGAACAAGTATGAAATTATGTTTATTGTAAAACCTGACGTTGAAGAAGAAGCAAGAAACACTGTTATCGAAACATTAAAAGGAATTTTAAGTACAGATAACGGAACTATCGACAACATCAACGAATGGGGTTTACGTGATTTAGCGTATGAAGTAAAAGACTACACTAAAGGTTATTATGTAGTAGTTGATACAACAACTTCACCAGCAAACATCAATGAGTTTGATCGTATCGCTAAAATCAACGGAGCTGTATTACGTCATTTAACTCTTCGTAAATAATAAGGAGAACTATTATGATAAATAGAGTTGTATTAGTAGGAAGGATGACAAGAGATCCTGAACTAAGAAGAACTGCTAACCAAGCAGCTGTAACTTCATTTTCATTAGCTGTTAATCGTAACTTTACATCTGCAGATGGACAAAGTGCCGATTATATCAACTGTACAGTTTGGAATAAAGCTGCAGAAAATGTTGAACGTTATTGTTCTAAAGGTTCATTAGTCGGTATTGAAGGAAGAATTCAAACTAGATCTTATGATAACCAACAAGGACAAAAAGTATATGTGACGGAAGTAATATGTGATTCAGTGCAATTTTTAGAAACAAAAGCTGCGCGCGAAAGAACACAAGGGCAACCTTCACAACAACCAATGAATAACAATAATTTCCAAAACAATATGAATACATTACAACAAGAGTTTGATAACTCTAGTAATTCATTCGATGTTATGGATGACGAATTACCATTTTAGAAAGGAGACTTATTAGATGGCTTTTAAAAGACAAAGAATGGGTAGAAGAAAAGTTTGTTTCTTCACTAAAAATAAAATCAAAGAAATTGATTATAAAGATGTAGAATTATTAAAAAGATTTATTTCAGCTAACGGAAAAATCATTCCTAGACGTGTAACTGGGACAAGCGCTAAATATCAAAGAAAATTAGCGACTGCAATCAAACGCGCTAGACAAATGGCTTTAATTCCATATGTTGGAGAATAAAATTAATACAAAAAACAGAGGGTAAATGCTTAGCATTTATCTTTTTTTTATTTTTTTTAAATAAAATCGAACTTTTTTATATTTACAATCGTCTATATATAGAAAGAGATAATACCGAGTTAATTAATAGGAATTTTATAACGGAGATTTGTTCGACATATTTGTTTGAAAAATGTTATAATCTACATCGTTATACTTATAAAACATAGTAATTCAGTATGATAATATATAGGAGGAGAAAATTATGAAAAGGATTAGTAAATCAATCATTATTGTTTTAGTCGCATTTATGGTGTTTACAAGTGTTGATTTTTCAGCATTTGCAAACGTTACAAAAGAAACAAATGTAACTACAGACGAAGCAATAAAAGAAGAAACAAAAGAAAATACAGAAGGGGAGGAATCATCTAAAACCCAAGCGGTTGTAAATCATAATCAAATGTTTGCAAGCTATAACGGATTAGTTCCAATGGCATTAGATGAATCTTTAAATGATGTGTTATTCTATGTTGACTTTATTGGAGAAAATGAGGCTGGAGAAATTATTACCCTAGCATCAAATGTACCACATTATACGGGAAGCGGAGTATCGTACCCTATTGTAGACCAAGCCGGAAACCCATCTACACCACTACAGTATGATGGTGTGTTATTTTCACATTGGACATTAAATGGTAATAAAGTAGATTTAAGTACTTTATCGTATGCATATACTGAAGAAGAATTAAATGCAGATCCTTTTGTAGTTCAAAAGGTAACGCTTAATGCAGTATATAATAAAGCTGGTGATGCAAATACAAAAACAATTAATTACGTTTATGAAGATGGAAGCCAAGCACATCCGTCTAATGAAGTAGTTATTAATGATTCAGGAAATGTTACAATTCCATCGCCTGAAGTAAAAGGTGCAACAATAATAGATGCAAACCAAACAAATATTACAATTACTGCATCATCTCCAGATATAATTACAGTAACTTACGCTGTAGTAGAAGCTGTTGATGTAGAGTATACTGTTCATCACTATTTAGAAAATGCTGATGGAACGTTTACAGTAGATGACACAAAAACTACAATCCTTAATGGCGTAGCTGGAGAATTTACAAATGCTCAAGCAGTAGCTATTGATGGATACAGTTTACAAGCACCAGTTGAGCAGCAAATTTTAAAAGATGGTGTTTCAACAACTGTAAGTGTTTATTATAAAAGAGAAACTTACTTCATTACATTTAATACTGGAAGTGGTAGTCAAGTAGATCCGATTTCTGCAAAATTTGGAACAGCAATCACAGTACCAAATGCACCAATAAGAGATGGTTATACTTTTTCAGGATACGAAGGAACAGATGGAAGCACTATTAATGCTGATTTAAGCAACTTCCCTACAGTTATGCCTGCAAATAATGTTACATATAATGCAAAATGGGTTGGTGAAGAAGTTCAGTATAAAGTAGTTTATTGGGTAGAAAAACCAAATGTTTTACCTAGCGAAGATTTAAATACAAACGAGACAGAGCTATATAATACTAACAATTACGCATATTTAAAAACAGCAACGGAAATTGCTCGTGCTGGAACAACACCAAGTATTAATGCAGATATGCTAGATACAGTAACAGTTACAGGGCAAGAAGCAACATCACAGTATGCAAATTATTCATGGAATGATGCAACTAAAAAAGAAATTTCTGGTGATGGAACAACAGTAGTAAATGTGTATTTTACAAGAACTGTATATACTATAAACTTTTTGACAACCGGATCAGTGTTTTATTTAAATCTTCCAGGACAAGATGAAAGACCAATCGGGAAAGATGAAAATACTTACACATTAAAAGCAAAATATGAACAAGATGTATCTAATATTTGGCCTTCTCAAAAATACATTGACCCTGTACCACAAGGGCAACCTGTCGGAGAATGGGCAAGAACAATTATAAGTTGGTCATATTTTTCAATTGAAGGGAATGAAACATTTATAACTCATCGATTAAAGTTTGCAGAAGATATGATTCCAGAAGAAGGTACAGTTGTAAATGCCAATGCTTATATACAATATATAAGAAATTTAAATACTTATACTGCAAAATATTATGCAGAAGTATTACCACATGAAATAACTGATAATACAATCATTAAAGAAGAATACAATGGTAAACTATATGTTGAACTAGAAGAGATAAGTGAGGAGTACCAAGACGGTGCAGGTAGTCTAGGTGCAAAGTCAATAGAAGGGCTGACAGCGATTGATGTAACAGGTGTTGGTGATGCTTACAACAAACAATTCTATTATACACGTGATAAAAAATCATTAGTGTTTGATTTACAATTAGGTGGGTCGTCTTTAATTTCTTTTGACACACCAGCAACCGTTAAAAATGTAATGTTCGAAGAAAGATTAGCGGCACACGAACCAGCTGGTTTAACTATTGGAGATGTTAATCCTGCCAATGGTTATACATTTGCAGGATGGTATTATGAATCAGAATGCATGACACCAGTAAATTGGGACAAGGATACGATGCCAAATACAACAGGAAATGCTATTACTGTATTTGCAAAGTGGATACCAGTTCAATATGATGTTCATTATTTTGCAAATGGTGGTCAATTAGAGCACAATATAACAGGTGATAAACTTGATTCCGTAGTTGTAAAAGTTGAGGAGAATGCATCAATTAATAGCTTAGAAGACTATATACCAGTACGTTCAGGGCATGTATTTGCAGGATGGATTATTGATGAAAATCAAAACGGTATTAAAGATGCAGATGAAAATACATATTTTGCATTTGGACAAGAAGCAAAAGAAAATAAATATATCGTTGCAAATTGGATTGAAAGTGCTGATTATAGCTATCAAGTAGTACACCAATATCATGATGGTGTAGAATATAAAACAATCACTCAAACTTACACAGGAGTAAGTAGAGGACAAGTTGTTGAAGCCTTAGCTATTCCTTCATCATTGTTAATTCTTAGCGGATGGCCAAGTGGGTATTACACACCTGACAAAACAGAAGATACATTAACAATAACTGGAGAGGGTGATAAAATTGTATTTACATATACAAAATCTGAGACAGTCAACTATAACTATCAAGTACGATTTATTGATGAGTCAGGCGAAGAAATTGCAGCAGTAAAAAGCGCAACAACTTCGGCAGTATTCTTAACTGTTAATGCACCTTTTATTGAAGGGTATATGTTAGTAGGAGAAGCTTCACAATCAAAATTCTTAAGTTCAAGTATTGAGGAAAACGTGTATACATTTGTATATACATCGGCGACACCGGAGACTAAATCAGTTGTAAGTTTCTTTGCACCAGATGGTACAAACTTAGCTAATGATATTACATTAAATACAGTAATTGGGCAAACAATTACATTTACTGAGGTGATAAATTCAAGTGAAGTAGCAACATATGTTGCAGCTCAAGTAGACTGGCAAGTAAAAGATTCTTCATACACATATAAAGTAGTTGCAACTAATACAACTTTCGAAGTTCATTTCGAATATAAGCAAATCTCAGTTGATTATTATGGATATAATGGTGAATTATTATATGGTAATGTTACAGAAACAATTGCTAGTGAACCATCTAAATTAACACAAGAAAACTTAGCTACAGGAACTATATTCCAATATTGGGCAGATGAAGCTGGAAATAGAGTAGATATAATTAGTAATGCAACGACAGAGCTACATGCAGTAGTAAAACACAATGTAGTATTTATGAATGGAGCGACTGAGTTATCAAATGAAATGTATGATCATAATGGAACATTAGTAGTTCCAAGCAACCCTACAAATGGTGTTATGAGATTTGTTGGTTGGTCAACAAACTCAAATGCAGTAGTTGGTGAAGTATTACCAACTACAGTAGAATCAGCAGCGACTTATTATGCAATATTTGAAGAAGTAAAATTAGATATCAATTCATTAAACAGTGAAGCTATTGTACAATCAAAAGAATATGATGGGAAATCATTAGTGGTTGATACAAGTTTGCTAGAAGTTAGCGCAGAATCAACAGTGTTAGATGGAATTACATATACATACTTTGCAGATGCGGCAATGACAGTAAAAATCACGGATCCTTCTATTATTAATGTAGAAACAAAAAATATTTATGTAGTAGCATCAAAAGAAGGATACGAAGATAGTAATCCATTTAAAGTAATATTAACAATAACACCAAAAGCAGTAACAATTGTAGTAGCTGATGAAACAATCGAATTTGGACA
>CAYJEM010000070.1:0-9168 GCA_964369175.1 uncultured Erysipelotrichales bacterium
CTTCTACTTACTTTGTACAATATCGAAAGTAGAAGTTACTTTTTCAACTTACCATTGTTTACTTTGCATTCAATCCTTCAACAATATCTTTTTTTGAAGCAACACAGGCTGGTATTAAAGAACTAACAACACTTAAAAACACTGCTACCACATATACTACCAATAACAATGTATTATCACCATTTAAAAAATTGACTATTGAAAATTTATCTTCAACAAACCGATTAAGTGTTAAGATTGTTAGAAAGTAACTTAATATGCATAAAAAATAACTAATATGAAATAATACTAAAGATTCAAATATAACCAAAAGCTTTATTTGTCTCTTTGATGCACCATAACAACGACATATCGCTAATTCTTTTTTTCTTTGTAATGTTGATAAATAAATGACCTGACCAACTAAAAAGCAGCTTGAAATAATAATCAAGACTGAAAAAAACAACAATCCTAGGCGTACTTGTTGCATGATGTTTTCAACGATATAAGTAGTATCCTTACCTGTTTCTTTGAATTCATATTGAGTGTGCTCTTGTCTTAATTGTTCTATTTCCAAAGCATCTGTTTCTATCATTAAAAAAGAAAATTCACTTACTTTAGTATCAAAGAGTGTTTCAATATCATATATATTATTTAACTCTTTAACATATAAAGTATCAAAAATAGACTCTACTGCACTAATTCCTATAATCTGCTTTTCAACACTTTCGAGACGATTATCCATTTGATAATAACTATACACTGTTTTACCAATAATTTGTTCATAGGGAATATTAGGAAATAGCTTACTAGCAAATACCTTTGATAGTACTACTTCATTTTCACTATTAATATTTCTTCCAAACGCAATATCGCCATCATCTATACTTTTTGTCATATCACTAATAAAGTATATCTCCTCTTCATTGTAAGTAGAGTTTACAGATAACCCTATCGAATAATACAGACTAGATTCAACATATAAATAATCACTGATTTCTTGAAACATTTCTACTTCATCGCTATCAAAGTATGTATTATCTTTCTTTTCAATTGCAATTGCTTGACTAGGAAAAAGTTTGTTCAATTCATGTACAACCTGCTTTTCAATAGCCACACAAAAAGTAAAACTAAATAGGATAAATAACATTGCAAGTTGAACTCCAAAAACTACTTTACTATTTCTTTTAAAGTTCGATAACACTTGCTTACACGCATAGTAAATAGTCGCTTTTTTTGTTTTCTTAACACGTTTAGATGATTCCCTTTGATTTCTATCAAAGAATTTCTCTCTTATAACCTTACCATCCTTTAAAGTAATAATACCATCAAATAATTCTATAAATCCTGCAGTATCATGACTTACAATAACAACTAGCATTTCTTTAGAGAGTTCTTTTAATTCATCATATATTATTTTACTATTATAATTATCTAAAGATCCAGTTGGTTCATCACACAATAAGACATCTATATCTAGTTGGTTTGCTCTACTGATTGCCACTTTTTGTTTTTGACCACCAGATAATTGATACACCTTTAATGATGTGTTGAAATCTAGGGGAATATTTTTACTATTACATTTAGAAAAATATCTTGGCAAAGCAATATTTCCCCTAGCATTAAAAAACTCCAACAAGTGAAACTGTTGGAATACATACCCCACCTCTAAAGGAAATGGTTCTTCTTTATTTACAACTTGATTATAAATAAATATTTGTCCCTTATAACTGCAATCAATCCCTCCAAGAATATGTAACAATGTTGTTTTCCCACAACCACTTGGACCAACAATTAAATACATTCCAGTTGATGGTAGTTCTAAATCAATATTTGACAATACTTTTTCTTGATATTCTTTCGTAATTCCTTGTAGACGAATCATAGTTATTCCTCCCTTAGCAACTTAACTACATCAATATTTGTTGCTTTTCTAGATACAAAGTATGCTATTAGCGCACAAATAACCACATATACAATTATAATATTTATATATATAAGTATTGGCAAATAACTAAACAATGGTGTTATTTCTACAAACATCGTTGAAATATTTGTTAATTTTAGAATCAATATAACTATAAATCCGAAAAAACATCCTAAAATTGCCATTATAAATCCTATTAATGCCCCCTCTATAAAACACTGCGTATGAATAAAGCGTTTACTAATACCAAAGCTGATACCTAGAGCATAGTCATATCGACGTTTATAAAATAGTGTTGAAAGTACGATTGAAACAAGTAACATACATAAAAAAAAGCTAATGCCTAAAAAAATATACATTACAATGCTTGCAATATTTATTAATGTTGATTGCCCTTCTACTACTTGCATATGTAGATTATAACTATAATACCCATCAACGTTATACTTACTTATAACATTACTTGATTTATCTGATTCAATTATATAACTGGTATGATTGCTTGCTTTATCTTTTAACGTTTTTTCAAGCAGTGGCTCAACATAATAGATTTCTAAATTATTATATAAATCACTTTTGATAATACCACAAATTACTAGCTGATACTCTTGACCATCTATTTGATATGAAAGCATACTCCCAATAGTAACTTGATGATTTTTCACAAACAATGAGTTTACAGCTACCTCATTTGGCTTTTGTGGATAATTTCCTTCAATTATAACATGATCTTGATATGTAGGCACTGGGAAATAGCTAACAAGTAGATCTTTATCATTGTTAAGTATTCCTTGTTCTAAATTATACACAGGATGAACTATATAATCTTCTTTTAATTCTTGAACTTCTAAGTCTGTAAATCCTGGATTTATTGGTGATGTTTTTTGAATATATGTATAGTTTTTAATACTATCTTGCTCGTACATTTTTTCAAAATGTGATAGCACCCCAGACTGCACACTAAATAATAACACAAACAGCGACAATACAATTGCTTGTAATAACAAAAGGTATCTTGTAATATTTTTTTCATAAAAAAAATTACAGATACCTTTATATATTGCACTACGATAATTATTAATATATTGATGATTTTTTACAAGACTTCCATATGGTGTATCGTTAAATACATAATTACTTTGTAGATTATTAAAGTCAATTATATCCGTTGTATAAGCTTCTAGCAGTAAATTGTTATGACTTACAATAATTACAATATGATTTTTTGCATATTCTTTTAGTATTTTCATAACCACATTAGATAACTCCTCATTTAATGCTCCAGTAGGCTCATCACATAATAGTATAGGCATATCACAAAGCATTGCCCTAGCGATTGCCACTCGTTGTTTTTGTCCACCAGATAACTGACAAGGGTGTTTTGTTAGAATAGTATCAATTTCCAATTTCTTACACAATTTCTCAAAGTATTCTTTTTTACTTGGTTTACGGTGCTTACAATACAGGCCATACTCAACATTTTCTCTAACATTTAGTGAAGCTACTAAATTATAGTATTGATATATTGTCGCAATATTATTGCGTCGAAAAGAAACCGTCTCCATAGCATTTTTACCAACCTCAATACCTTGTACTTCAATATGACCTCCGTCAGCCTTAGTCAACATTGAGATAATATTTAATAATGTACTCTTACCACATCCACTTGGACCAACAATTCCTATTAAACCGTGGTTTCCAATTGAAATAGTAATATCTTTAAAAAGAAATTTTTGTTTCTTACCTTCGATATAACTTTTTGAAATATTTTTTAGATGTAATGTCATATATTCTCCCTTCTATGATATAATACCTTCGGTGATAAAAATGAAAAATGAATTTAAATATACAAGTGACAATAAACGATATCATACGTTTAATTATCATTTAAAACAAAAATATAAAACAAAGGTTGCAAAAGTTAGTTTAAACGCAGGTTTTACATGTCCTAATCGAGATGGTAAAAAAGGATATGGCGGCTGTAGTTTTTGTAGTTCTAGCGGTTCTGGAGACTATGCTGGAAACGTTAATGATTCTTTGCTATTACAATTTGATAAAGTATCTAAGATGATGCAAAATAAATGGCCTAATTGTAAGTTTATTGCTTATTTTCAAGCAAACACAAATACATATGGATCTTTAGAAAAAATCAAGCAGTGCATTGAGCCGTTTTTAAATAATCCAGATATTGTTGCTATCGCACTAGCTACTCGAGCTGATTGCCTAGAAGATGATGTTATAGAATACTTAAAAGAAATAAATAACATTAAAGACGTATGGATAGAACTAGGGTTGCAAACAATTCATGAAAAGACATCATTGTTAATAAATCGTGGTCACACCTACCAAGAATTTGTTGATGGTGTTACAAAATTACGTATAGCAAATCTAATGGTCTGTGTTCATATCATGAATTCATTACCATACGAAACAAAAGAAATGATGTTAGATACAATTAAAGAAGTAGTTAAGTTAGATATTCAAGCCATCAAAATTCATATGCTCTATATTGTTGAAAATACAACACTTGCAAATGAATATAAAAAAAATCCCTTTGCATTACTTTCAAGAGATCAATATATCGAACTGGTTGTAGAACAACTACGCAATATTCCCGAACATATTATTATTGAACGCCTAACTGGTGATGGAAAAATTGATGATTTAATCGCCCCACTATGGTCAATAAAAAAGGTAACAATACTAAATGACATCGATAAACAAATGGTAGCAACAAATAGCTATCAAGGCTGTGACATAACAAAAGGACCTATCTAGGTCCTTATTTTATTTAGTTTCAATTAATCCGTAGTCTCCGTCTTCACGTTTATAAACTACACTAACACCATCTGTCTCTGTATCTAAATAAACAAAGAAATCATGTCCAATCAACTCCATTTGCATTACTGCTTCTTCCATATCCATTGGTTTTGGTGTGATTGTTTTTACTTTTACTAATACATCTTCTTCAACTTCTGTAGAATCTTCAACTTCTGATAAATTCAATGCAAGTTTATTATCCTTTGACTTTCTACTTAATCGTGTTTTATACTTTCTAATTTGACCTTCTAGTTTCCCAATAACTTGGTCAATTGCATTATATAGATCTTCATCTACTACTTCTGCTCTTAGTAACACGTATTCTGTTGGGATCGTAACTTCAATTTTTTGGCCATAAGAATATACACGTACTAATACTTTAGCCTCGACATCATCACTAACAATAAAATACTTATCTAGCTTGTCTAATTTTTCAGCTATCTTTAATTCAATTGCTTCTGTGATCTCGATGTTTTTTCCTCTTACAATTACTTTCATAAGAAATTACCTCCTTGTATATATATATAGTATATCACACTTTCAAAAAAATAACTATAAATAAAAAGGGCGCTGCCCTTATTTATATTTTTTTAGTTCTTCTACTTTATCTAGTTTTTCCCATGGTAATTCTAAGTCACCGCGTCCAAAATGACCATAAGCAGCAGTTTTTGCATAGATTGGAGCCTTTAACTTCAGTGTCTCAATAATCCCAGCTGGTGTTAAATTAAATGTCTCTTTAATCGCTTTTAATAAGACATCCTTTGATACAACTTCAGAATTAAATGTCTCAATATAAATTGAAGTCGGTTCACTTACACCAATGGCATAAGAAACTTGTAATTCAACTTTTTTACATAACCCTGCACCAACAATATTCTTAGCAATATAACGCATCATATATGCAGCCGAACGATCTACTTTTGATGGATCTTTTCCACTAAATGCTCCACCACCATGGCGTGCACTACCACCATAAGTATCAACAATAATTTTTCTTCCAGTAAGGCCAGTATCACCGTGTGGTCCACCTATAACAAAACGACCTGTTGGGTTAATTAATACTTTATAATCTGTATTTAGACCATATTTTGAAATAACTTCATCCATTATGTTTGTTTTAACAAATTCTTTAAATTCACTTTCATTAAAATCTTCATCATGTTGAATCGACATCAATACTGTATCAACTTTTGGTGTGTCACCACTATAATCAATTGTTACTTGTGCTTTTTTATCTGGACGAGCGTATTTAAACTCTCCCGATTGTCTTTTTTCAGTTGCAACACGTACTAAATGATGAGCAATTGAGATTGGTAACGGCATATATCCTTTTGTTTCATCACTAGCATAACCAAACATAATCCCTTGGTCACCTGCTCCACCAACACTATCATTTGTTCCTAGCGCAATGTCTGGCGATTGGCTATCCATCACAACTTGTACTTTACAAGTTTTATAATCCATTCCTTTTGCTTCATCATCATATCCAATATTTTTTAAAACATCACGGGCAACTTGTTCATAATTAACATTTGCATGAGTAGTAATTTCTCCACCTATAACAACTAAGTTTGTTGTCGCAAACACTTCACATGCAACCCTTGAATTTGGATCACCTTGCATACAAGCATCTAAGATTGCATCTGATATTTGATCACATACTTTATCTGGGTGTCCACTTGATACTGATTCTGATGTAAATAAAATTTTTTCTTCCATTTTTTATCCTCTTTTCTCTTGGTACAAATAAAAAAACTTTCTCAAGAGAAAGCGGATGTAAAGCTTTCTCTTATTGTTCAAGGAATTCCTTGCTGAGTTAGGCACCTTCTATAGTTAGGGTTGCCACCACATCATTGATCTTCATCTAGTGGTTCGTAATAAGAGTTTTAATTATCTGTATTGTTAACTTCTTCTATTGGTATATTCGTAATCGTTGCAATAACATCACTTTGTATACCTAAATCTTTTAAAATTTCTGCAATTACTAATTGCGCTTCGTTTCTTTCCATATCATCACCTATCTACAAGTTTCCCCATAAATAGACAATTATTCAAAAACTAGAAACATATTACTACACTTTACTGCATTTTACCATATATTTTATATATTTTATTTCAAATTTGTTTCAATTTTAATAAAATATTTGTTCTTCAATGTTTTTAACTTCAATTACTTCTGGTACTTCTTCCATTAATATTTGTTCAACTCCGTCTTTTAATGTTGAATCTAACATTGCACATCCAGCACATGCACCAAGCATACGAACATACACGATTCCTTCTTTGAAATCAACATATTCGATATCTCCACCATCTCTTTGTAAGTATGGGCGTAATTTTTCAATTACTCTTTTTATTTCATTAATTGTATTTTCCATATATTTTACTACACCTCCTGCCTATTTAGTATATCATATATATTTATCATTTTCTAAGAAAATGAAACTAATTTACTAAGATTTTTAAAAAAAAATTTTATAATACGATACCTATTTATATTAAATATTGTTCATTTTTGTATAAAAATGTATACAATAAAGAAATAATTTTCATATTAAGAAAAAAAGTATAATAGATAATGATTTTCACTACAATATTGTGTTATAATACGACTTGCAAGGAGTGATATCTATTGAAAATAGAGCGCGGAGATATTATAGAAGTAAGAATCACAGGTGTGCAAGCATATGGTGCTTTCGTAGCATTAGATGATGGCAATACCGGGCTCATTCATATTTCAGAAATATCTGACAAATTTGTTAAAAGTATTGAAAGCTTTGTACAGGTTGGTGAAAGTATCAAAGTTAAGGTACTTGACTTTGATGAAGATACCCACCATGCAAAACTTAGTCTCAAAGCAATTGATAAAGGGTTTAAAAGACGTGAAAAAAGAGCCTACTATAAAAACCCAAGACGTCAAATTGTGCAGACACCTAGTGGATTTGCACCACTAAAAGAAGCTCTAGATGAGTGGATAAATAAAGGAATAGGAGAGGATTAAACGATGATTAAAATTGATTTAGCACAAGCAAAATTACCTGTTGATATTAACAGTTATGCAAACCAAGTAAAAGAAATACATAACAAACTTCATAACAAAACTGGTGAAGGTAATGATTTTCTTGGATGGCTTACATTACCAGAAGACCACAATAAAGAAGAAGTTGCTTTAATTAAGCAAACTGCAGAAAAATTACGCAAAGAAGTAGACGTATTACTTGTATGTGGTATTGGTGGTTCTTATTTAGGTGCCAGAGCTGCAATTGATGCAATTAATGGATTATATGGGAAAAACGATGTAGAAATCATTTATATCGGTCATACTTTTTCATCAACATACTTGGCACAAGTAAAAGAATATGTAAAAGATAAAGAATTTGCAATTAACGTAATTTCAAAATCTGGAACTACTACAGAAACTTCTATTGCATTCCGCATCTTCAAAGAATTAGCTGAAGAAAAATATGGAGAAGAAAAAGCAAAAGAAAGAATCATTGCAACAACTGATAAAGCTAGAGGTGCTTTAAAAACTTTAGCTACAGAAAAAGGATATACTACATTTGTAGTACCTGATGACGTTGGTGGACGTTTTTCAGTATTAAGTGCAGTTGGTTTATTCCCAATCGCTATGGCTGGAATTGATGTTGAAGTAATGTTAGCAGGTGCAGCTAAAGCAATGAAAGAATTCAATAATGATGACATTACAACAAATACTGCTTATCAATATGGTGTAGCAAGACAAATCTTACATGCACACGGATATAGTGCAGAAATGTTTGTAACTTATGAAACGCAACTAACAATGGTAGCTGAATGGTGGAAACAATTGTTTGGTGAATCAGAAGGTAAAGACGGTAAAGGAATTTTACCAACTAGTGCAAACTTCTCAACTGACTTACACTCACTTGGACAATTTGTACAAGATGGTACAAAAGGTGTATTATTTGAAACATTATTATTAGTAGATCAACCACAATTAGATCTTACTATCCCAAGTGATGATGCTGATTTAGACAACTTAAATTATATTGCTGGAAAATCTGTTGATTTCGTAAACAAAAAAGCTTGTTTAGGAACAATTGATGCACACGTTAATACTGGTGGTGTACCAAATATCGTTTTAACTTTAGATAAAATGGATAGTGAAGCATTTGGATATATGGTTTACTTCTTCGAAAAAGCATGTGGACTTTCTGTTTATATGTTAGATGTAAATCCATTTAACCAGCCAGGTGTAGAAGTATATAAAGCAAAAATGTTTAAATTACTTGGTAAACCAGGAGCATAATTATGATAAAAATACGTATTCGAAAGAATGCGTTTTTTTTTGTAAAAAATGATTGACTATTTATATATGAAGTGATAATATATAAAGGCATTAGAAAACGGAGGTTTAGCTCAGTTGGGAGAGCATCTGCCTTACAAGCAGAGGGTCAGCGGTT
>CAYJEM010000071.1:0-9057 GCA_964369175.1 uncultured Erysipelotrichales bacterium
TAAATTTAAAAGATTATTTATTACTTAATAAACAAAAAAGAAGGTTCCCCTTCTTCTAGCAACACTTAGAATACGGAGCATCCTCAATGCGTATCATATACCCTTGATTATGCTTACATACTGGACATTGTAATGGAGCAGTGTTTCCTTCATAGATGAATCCACAATTCATACACATCCACACCTGGCTGTCCACACTAGAAAACAACTGCTCTGATTCTAATAAAGATGCATATTTTTTAAAACGTTGGTGATGAAATTTTTCAATATCCGCGATCATCGAAAATGCAATCGCAATTTCACCAAAACCTTCTTCTCTAGCAACAGTACTAAATTCACGGTAAATATCTATTGCTTCTTGATTTTCATGATGACTTGCATCCTTTAACAAACTTAATACATCTTCTTGTAAATCCACAGGATAGTTTGCTTCCATAATTGTAACATTATCCTCTTTAAAAATAGTTTTTAATAAGTTATAAAATACCATTGCATGTTGATGCTCCTGGTTTGCGGTAAAAGTAAATATGTCTTGTAAGACTTCTAAACCAGCTTTTTTAGCAGTGCAAGCAGCCATTTGATATCTTGCACTAGCCATGCATTCACCTGCAAAAGCACGTAATAAATTCTCTTTTGTTTTCATACACAACCTCCTAGTTGAAGTATGTAACATATTTTTCATTTTAAACAAAAAAAGATCCTATGACCTTTTTCTAACTATATCCTCATATTCCTTTTTTATCTCTGTATATAGTTTATATACTGACCATTCAATATTATTTGGTGTTGTAATCGCCTTTAATGGTATAAAAGGGATGTTTGCATTTTTAAAGACAGATAATACTAACTCTGTTTGTTCTTCATGAAAACCATGCATAATTAATAATTCTTCTGTTGGTATGACAATATCTGCTTCTACTTCTTGATTAAGGTACCCATCTTCATTGACTAAATAACCAATTTGTTTCTTAAAATCTTCTTCTTCAAGATGTTTAACATGTACACCAAGTTGCATGAATATTGCACAAATAGCTTTACCATGATCACTATCTTCTAAGTTATATAACAATACCATTTCTTCCATAAAATACCTCACTTTCCTTGTTAGAGTACCAAATGTTACTATTATTTGTCAATTATGTTTCATTTATTCCTATCAAGGATTATACTATATATTATAAGAGTGGCACTAGCCACTTTTGAAATGCTACTATACTTTATTATATATCTTTAAAAAGAAATATAAATAAAGTTAGTCAAATTAAACCCTTATCTTATAAATTGTATTAAGTAAAATCATATAAAAAAATTCAAACATTTTAGGAGTCAAATATGAAAAAAATAAAATTATTATTGTATACGCTGATGTTATTTATAACAACTGGGTGTTCTTCTTTTCCAACAGGAAAATACTATATAACAAGTATGGAATTTAGTGGCCAAACACTTAACTACAATACCATCAATGCAACTGGTTCAGGAGATTCTATATTTTTGGAATTTGATGGTGATAATACTGCAATATTTTACCAAGATGGTAATTTGGTTGATATTACACTTGATTCTAAAACAAATACATTTACAAATAATGGAGAAGTAATAAATTATACAATTAATGGTAATATTGTTAAAATCTATAACAGTACAATTATTATAACGTTTGCAAGAGAAGGCAGTAATGAACTTAAAAAAATACAAAGTGAGTAAAATATACCCTTAATTACATATTTTAATTGACTTTAGCTAGCATTTAATGTATATTGATGTAGCAACAAATGATAGCAGCACATAGCCTAAAAGAATCTGCGTTTGTAACTAATGTATGCATAGTACCTTGCTGCAAAGTGAAATGCTTAATACAAACACACTTTTTTAGAAACTATGATTGTTATTGTTTTATGCAAATAAAACAATAAGGAGGACGTCGCAAATGGCACGTTATACAGGACCTCAATGGAGATTATCTCGTAGATTAGGATTTTCTACATTAGAGAACGGAAAAGAATTAAACAAAAGAGCATATGCTCCAGGACAACATGGTCAAAAAAGAAAGAAACAAACTGAGTATGGTTTACAATTAGCAGAAAAGCAAAAAGTAAGACATATGTATGGTGTTAACGAAAAACAATTCCATAACACATTCAAAAGAGCTGGTAAAATGAGTGGTATCCACGGTTACAACTTCTTTGTATTATTAGAATCAAGATTAGATAACGTAGTTTATCGTTTAGGATTCGCACCTACAAGAAGAGCTGCAAGACAATTAGTTAACCACGGACATTTCTTAGTAAATGGTATCAAAACTGATATCCCATCATTTACAGTAAAAGTTGGAGATGTTATTGAAGTAAGAGAAAAATCAAGAAACATGGCTGCAATCAAAGCTAGTTTAGAAGCAAGAGTAACAGTTGCTCCTTTCGTAGAAGTAGATGCAGATAAATTAACTGGTAAATTAACTCGTTTACCTGAAAGAAATGAATTAAATCAAGAAATCAATGATTCATTAATCGTTGAGTACTATAACAGAAAAGGATAATATCCTTTCTAAAAGGAATAACAGTCTATATAGGCTGTTATTTTTTTATTATCTTTTCAGCTATATGAATGAACCAATTATCAAATGGCAATAATAGTACTGTTACTACAACATTATATAATGTATGTAAATTAGCTACCTTTGAAGAGAAGTTATCCAATGATATATATTCCACAATTGCTACTACATCTACCAACTTACAAAAACAAACAAAAAATAACAATCCAATTACATTAATTAAAAACTGTAATAAAATTACTTGTTTAGCTTGTGTATTTACTTGCACACTTACATACATCCCCGTGATACATGTGCCAATATTTTGGCCATAAACTACCCATGCTAGTTGTTTTAGTGTAAATGCCCCACTCATCGAAATTGATTGTAAAATGCCAACTGAAGCTGATGAGCTTTGTAAAATAGCACTCGACATTGTCCCAAATAACAATCCCACCACTGGATTTTCTAGTGTCACAAACAAATTAAGTACTTGCTTATTGGTAGCAAGTGGAAGAGTTGCATATTGCATAATATCCATAGAAACAAATAGTACTCCAATACTAATAATTACTCTAGCCACCACCTGGCCTTTCTTGTTTCCAAAAAACAGTAAAATTAACCCTAACAAAAAGAAAAAAGGTAAACAAATTGATAAATTAATAGTTAGTAATTGATTCGTAACTGTCGTTCCGACATTCGCTCCTAGCAAAACCCAAAAAGCTTGAATTGGTGTAATTGCACCACTTGTTACAAATCCAAGTAAAACAATTGTTACCATTGATGAACTTTGCATTAATGCTGTAACTAGAATTCCAATTAATATTGCAAAATATTTAATTTTCAACATTTGACCTATATTGTTAAAAAAAGAATTTGTGACTAATTCTTTTATCGCTTGTATCATAATGTTCATGCTTATCACAAATACACAAATCCCACATAAAAAAAATAGTATCGAAATCATTATTTGTACCCCCTTTATCTACTTTATGCTTTACATAAAATAAAATGCAGTTTATAATATCTTTTATATGAGGGAGTAGTCACATAGTATCTATGCGAACTGGCCAACATACCCGAATGTTTAACATTCTGGCCACTCTTAAAGACGAGACTCGTTAAAGGTACCTTTAACGTCTCGTTTTTTTTATGAAACAGGAGGAAATATATGAAAGCATATCAAAAAAATCAACAAGATGTTTTAAATGAAGTTGATGGTAATCTTAATGGATTAACGCTTGAAAAAGTAAAGCAACATCAAGAGAAGTACGGACTAAATGAAATTGAAGGAACAAAAGAAGATAGTGCATTTATTATCTTTTTAAAGCAATTTAAAGATTTATTAGTTATTATTTTAATTGTAGCTGGTATTATCTCAGCAATTAGTGGTGAATTACAAAGTACTGCGGTTATATTGGTTGTTATTACAATTAATGCCATTCTAGGAACAGTACAAACAGTAAATGCTCAAAAGTCACTAGCAAGTTTACAAGAATTATCAAGCCCTAAAGCAAAAGTAATTCGCGAAGGAACCGTTGTTGAAATCGAATCAAAAGAAGTAACTGTTGGAGATATTGTTCAAATTGAAGCTGGTGATGTAATTGTTGGTGATGGACGTTTAATTCACACAAGTAACTTACAAGTAAATGAAAGTGCCCTTACAGGTGAATCTCATAGTGTCGATAAAAATACAGATATTATTAGTGAGGATGTTGTAATCGGCGATCAGATAAATATGGTATTCTCTGGTGGTTTAGTTACAAATGGTACTGCTCGTTATATTGTTACAGCTATTGCAATGGATACAGAGATTGGTAAAATCGCTGCTTTATTAAATGATACAAAAGAGAAAAAGACACCACTACAAAAGAGTCTTGATGATTTTTCAGTAAAACTTACTATTGGGATTGTTGTTATTTCATTAGTTGTACTTGCCCTTAATGTATTTATTTCTGGTCAACCACTTCTTGATGCGGTAATGATTGCTGTTGCATTAGCTGTAGCGGCAATTCCTGAAGCATTAAGTTCGATTGTTACAATTGTACTTTCAATCTCGACACAAAAAATGGTTAAAGAAAATGCAATCATTAAAAATCTAAACGCAGTTGAAAGTTTAGGTTGTGTATCAATTATTTGTTCTGATAAAACAGGAACATTAACACAAAATAAAATGACTGCTATTAATGTCTATAATGATCATAAATTATTAAAAATAGAAGAGTTAGATCACACTGATCGTGAAGATGGTAATTTATTAAAAGCATGTGTAATTTGTAACAATGCAATTATTACTGAAAACCAAAAAATTGGTGATCCAACAGAAATTGCTTTACTAGATTTATATTATCGTTATACAAAAAATGTGGAATATCAAATAACGACTACTAGAAAATTAGAATTGCCATTTGATTCAACAAGAAAATTAATGTCTGTTGCTTCAGAAAATCACATTTATACAAAAGGTGCTCCTGATGAATTAATCAAGAGATGTAATAAAATTTTGATGAATGGTGAAATTCGTGATTTAACAGCCGACGACTTAGATAGAATCGCCAAACAAAATGAAGCTTTTGCAAATGAAGGATTACGTGTTCTAGCCTTTGCTTATAAAAAGTTCCAAAGTTCAAGCATCGACTTTAAAGACGAAAATGATTTAGTGTATATTGGTATGGTTTCTTTAATGGATCCACCAAGACTTGAAAGTAAAGATGCAGTTGCTAAATGTAAAATCGCTGGTATTAAACCAATTATGATTACTGGTGACCATGTTGTTACCGCTCGTTCTATTGCCAAAACTATCGGTATTTATAACGAAGGTGATATATGCTTAGAGGGTAAAGAATTAGAAACTATGGAAGAAGACAAACTTCAAGCAATTCTACCTAAAATTAGTGTGTATGCCCGTGTTGCTCCTGAGCATAAGATTCGTATTGTTAAAGCATGGCAAGCACGTGGTGAAATTGTTGCCATGACAGGAGATGGTGTAAATGATGCTCCGGCTCTAAAACATAGTGATATTGGTGTTGCTATGGGGATTACTGGTAGTGAAGTTTCAAAAGATGCTGCAAGCATGATCTTAACAGATGACAATTTCTCTACAATTGTTAAAGCAATTATTACGGGGCGTAATGTATATACAAATATCAAAAACGCAATTACGTATTTATTATCAGGTAACTTCTCAGCAATTTTATGTGTATTATTAACATCATTATTAGCTTTGCCGACACCTTTCCATGCAGTACATTTATTGTTTATCAACTTAGTTACTGATTCTCTTCCAGCTATCGCAATTGGTATGGAACCAGGAAATGATTCTATTTTAAAACAAAAACCTCGTGGTTCTAAAGATTCAATCTTAAACCGTGATACAGTTAGAAAAATAGGGTTTGAAGGTGTTGTAATCTTTATCTTTACAATCGGTAGTTACTTCTATGGTTTACAAACAAGTAGTGAATTAGGTGCAACAATGGCATTTATTACATTATCTCTTGCTAGATTATTACATGGTTTTAACTGTCGTAGTCACTTACCAATTTACAAGTTACAAGTAAACAAATATAGTGTTTATGCGTTTATTACTGGATTTATTTTGGTTAATGCAATTATCTTAATTCCAGCAGCACATACACTATTTAGTATTGAAACATTGTCAATTACTAATTATTTATTAATCTTAGCATTTGCTCTTGCTCCAAGTATTGTTGTTCAAATTGCTAAAACATTTACTTATAAAAATGTTAAATAAAAAATAATCCAGTCTATTGACTGGATTTTTTCTAAAAAAACAGATAACACAATGTTATCTGTTTTTATGCTATTTTACTACAATATTTACAATTTTATTTTTTACAACAATTACTTTGACAATATTTTTACCATCTGTGTGCGCTTTTACATTATCTTGACTAAATGCTAGCTCTTTTATTTGTTCATCGCCTAAATCAGTTGCTACAGTGATTTTTGCACGTAATTTACCATTTACCTGCACTGCCAAATCAACAGTATCACTTACTAGCATACTTTCATCATATGTAGGCCATGATGCATATGCCACCGTATTTTCACCAGTAAGTTTATGCCACAATTCTTCTCCAACATGTGGAGCAATACATGCAAGCATTTTAACAAAATTCAATGCATATGGACGATATACAGTTTGTACTTTATAACATTCATTAATGAAAATCATCATTTGCGAAATTGCTGTATTAAATCCTAATTTTTCAAAGTCATCAGATACTTTTTTGACAGTTTGATGATAAACTTTATCTAAAGAACCATCATTTTCATCAGATAGTTTATCTTGTTCAATAAATAAACGATATACTCTCTCCAACCATTTTTTAGCACCATCCAAACCATTTGTAGACCAAGGAAGCGCTGCTTCTAAAGGTCCCATAAACATTTCATATAAACGCAGTGAATCGGCACCATGCGTTTCAATAATATCATCAGGGTTTACTACATTTCCTCTTGATTTTGACATTTTTTCATTATTACTACCAAGAATCATACCTTGATGAAATAATCTTTGCCATGGTTCTTTAGTATCAACTACTCCACAGTCATATAATACTTTATGCCAGAAACGTGAATACAGTAAGTGCAATACAGCATGCTCTGCACCACCAATATATAAATCTACGGGTAACCATTTATTAATTAGTTCAGGGTCGCAGATATGATCTTTATTTGTAGGGTCAATGTAACGAATATAATACCAACATGATCCAGCCCATTGTGGCATTGTGTTTGTTTCACGACGACCAATTTGACCATCAATTTCTACACTCATCCAGTCTTCACAATTTGCAAGTGGAGATTCACCAGTATCTGCTGGTTGGAAGTTTTTTGTTGCCGGAAGTTCTAAAGGTAATTGTTCAACTGGCACAGTTTTCATTGTACCATCAGGCATATGCACTACTGGAATTGGCTCACCCCAATATCTTTGTCGTGAAAACAACCAATCACGAAGCTTATATGTAACTTTTGCACCACCACAATTATTTTCTTCTAACCAAGAAATCATTGTTTTAATAGCTTCTTCTTTATTCATACCATCTAAAAAATCAGAATTGATATGATCACCATCTTCAATATGTGCTGCTACTGTTACATCACCACCAGCTAATACTGGAATAATTTCTAAATCAAACTTCTTAGCAAATTCATAATCACGCTCATCATGCGCTGGCACTGCCATGATTGCACCAGTACCATAACTAACAAGTACATAATCAGCAATCCAAATAGGTACTTTTTTATTATTTACGGGATTAATTGCGTAAGCTCCAGTAAATACACCTGTTTTGTCTTTTGATAATTCTGTTCTTTCTAAATCTGATTTTGATTCAATTGATTTTTTATATGCTTCAATTTCCGCTTTTTTATCAGCAGTTGTAATTTCATCTACAAATGGATGCTCAGGTGCTAAAACACAATATGTCGCACCAAATAATGTGTCAGCTCTAGTAGTAAAAACAGTAAATACTTTGTCACTACCATCAACTACAAAATCAACATTTGCTCCGACTGATTTTCCAATCCAGTTACGTTGCATTTGTTTTGTGGCTTCAGGCCAATCTAAAGTATCTAAGTCTTCTAATAAACGTTCAGCATATTCAGTTATTTTTAATACCCACTGCCTCATTGGCTTACGAATAACAGGATGATTCCCGCGTTCTGAACGTCCATTAATAACCTCTTCATTAGCTAACACCGCTTTTAATTCAGGGCACCAATTGACTGGTACTTCATCAACGTATGCTAATCCTTTTTCATATAACTTTGTAAATATCCACTGTGTCCATTTATAATAGTCAGCATCACTAGTAGCAACTTCCCTATCCCAATCATATGAAAACCCTAATGCTTTAATTTGTTTTTTAAATACATCTATATTTTTCTGTGTGAAATCTGCAGGATGATTTCCTGTTTGAATTGCATATTGCTCCGCAGGTAGACCAAATGAATCAAACCCCATTGGATGTAACACATTAAACCCTTGCATTCTTTTCATTCTTGAAACAATATCAGTAGCTGTGTACCCTTCTGGATGTCCTACATGTAAACCATTTCCTGATGGATACGGGAACATATCTAGACAGTAATATTTTGGCTTACTATCATCATAACAATCTGTTTTAAACGTTTTATTTTCTTCCCAATACTTTTGCCATAAAGGCTCAACCTTTTTATGATCAAATGACATATTTTTTCCTCCTTGAATATAAATAAAAAAAAGCCATCCACCTAAGGACGACTTGTCATCGCGATACCACCTTAGTTCAAAGCATATAAAAAAACTTTGCACTCATTACTTTTAACGCAAGTTAAACGACATAAACTACTAAAGTTCATCTATGCATCTCCTAGGTGAGTTCATAATCTGTTTTATCAGTTTCCACCATCCACTGACTCTCTAAAAAAACATCAATTATTACTAGTCCTATTCATTGATTTTACACATACATAATTATATCATAGCGTCATTTTATTGCAATATATTTTTACTATTG
>CAYJEM010000072.1:0-9011 GCA_964369175.1 uncultured Erysipelotrichales bacterium
TATCTACACTTGGACGTACTTCCATTTGTCTTGCATCAATTTTTGTTGTATCACCAACAACTCCAATAATTGTTACAATCTCACCTGTTGATACATGAGCTTGACATCCTAATTTTTCAATGCTTTTTGAAATATCTAAAATCTCTTCTTTACTGCTATGTGGTTTCATTACTATAATCATAATCTTTACATATGGCACCTTGTACCATGTCCCCTTTCATAAATAAAAAAACTCCTCCTAATTAAAGGACGAGTTATCGTGTTACCACCTTAGTTTATTTATATATCACTATATAAACCTTATCAAGTACGCTTTTTACAGTTCATACTCTTACATGTTAACGGTTGTTGCCGGATACGCCTACTTTATTCAACGCTCTACTCCAAGATGTATTCAATCACTTCGTTAACGTTTTTTCACCAACCAAACGCTCTCTTTATAACACCCATGATTTACTATTTTCTCTTCACAGTATTTATAATATGTTCAAATTATAACGACTATTATTTTAATTGTCAAATATAAATCAAGTTAAATTATTGTGGCAAGCATCATCGATTATCAATGTTGAATTCGAATGTTGTTTGATAATTGTAGCTGGTATCTCACTTGTAACTTCACTTGCAATTACTTTTTGAATAATGCTATGTTTTCTAGCTCCGGTTGCTACTACTACTAATTCTTTAGATTCTAAGAAGTATTTCATACCTAATGAAATTCCTTTTTCGATGTGTACCTCACTAGGAAAATATTTTTTCATAACTTCTTTAGTTATCTCATCTAAGTCAGTATAAAATGCTTTTGTGTCAAAGGAACATCCAGGTTCATTTAATGCAAGGTGACCATTCATACCAACACCTAAAAGTACATAATCAAATATACGGTTTCCTATTTTATCATCGATACGTTTACATTCACTCTCTAAATCGTTTGCTTTAGCATCAAAGTAAATTAAATTAGTTTCTGGTATTTGCAAAGGTGTAAATAAATCCTTAAACATATTATATTGGCAACTACCAATGTCATCTTTATCTAAACCAACCCATTCATCTAGATTTACTAATGTTGCTTTAATAACAAAAGGATTTTCTTTATATTTTGTTACTACTGCACTAAAAATATCAACAACAGTGTCACCACTTGCAAGTGTTATTAATGTTTCCTCTTTTAGTAAATCAATGATACGCTGGCTAATACTTTCAATAATTTCTTGATTATTTTTTACAATCAGTTTCATAATTTCTCCTTATTAGAAGATTAGTATTCTAATCTTCTAAATATTTTACAATCTTTTTAAGATCTTCTCTAATCTTAATTTGTTGTGGACACATCGTTTCACATTTACCACATTCAATACATAAACTAGCAGCACTTTTTTCCATTCCACGCAGACGTCCTTTAAACTTATCATGATCTTCATAAACAAATGCGTTATTAAAGTATTTAAAGTTTCCAGGAATATCGACATTTACAGGACAGGGCATGCAGTAATTACATCCTGTACATCCATTTTGAGTTCTTGATTTTAAAATATCAACAACTTTATCTACAGTTGCACGCTCATCGATATTTAAGTTTTTATAATCTACAAATGTTGCAAGGTTATCTTCAACATGTTCAAAAGTAGACATTCCACTTAAAACTACATGTACGTTATCAAAAGAAGCTGCATAGCGAAGTGCCCATGAAGATAATGTTGCTTTCGGGTTTGCATCTTTAAAAATTGATGTAATATCATCTGGTAACATTGCTAGTGACCCACCTTTAATTGGCTCCATTACAATTACTGGCACACCTAACTTCGTTGCTAGATCATACCCACGAATTCCAGCTTGGATATCCATATCCATATAATTTATTTGTAATTGACAAAAATCCCATTTGCGATGTTTAATAATTGTTTCAAACACTGGATATTCATCATGAAAACTAAATCCAATATATTTAATTTTCCCTTCTGCTTTTAATTCATCAACTAAATCCAATACATCATTTTTTAATACTGTATCCCATTTTGTACTATCTAAAGCATGTAATAAGTAGAAATCGATGTAGTCAACATCCAATCTTTGACATTGCTTTTCAAATAATTCTCGAGCATGTTCTTTACTTGTTACTTCCCAAATTGGTAGCTTTGTTGCAAGATAAAAATCTTCACGATTATAATCCTTTAAGACTTTCCCCATAAATGGTTCACTCTCTCCATCATGATAAGGATATGCTGTATCAATATACGTAACACCTGATTGCATTGCATGATCGATCATTCTTTTAGATTCAACCTCATCAATTTTACCATCAGCAGTCGTTGGAAAACGCATACATCCAAACCCTAATAATGATGGGCTAATGCCCAACTTTTCAAATATTCTTTTTTCCATAATTTTTCTCCTCCATACCTTTTTTCATTTTATCATATTTTCAACAAAATAAAACAACTAAATCCTATATATAACTATCAAACAATATAAAAACATTACAAATATGTTCCTAATTTCAAACAGAAATTTTGACCAGTATTATGCATCCAGCTCAAAACAGTAACTGTTATTGATGTTTTATCACATTTGTTTATTTATAAATCATGTATATTAATAAAAGCTGATTTCTATAACTTATAGGAGGATGAATGCTACACATAATAACAACATTTAATGAAAAAAATCTATTTTTTTTTTTTGTTTATGCTATAATTGTATACAATATTAATGTAGGGGGACTTATTATGAGTAAATTGATAATACCAGAAGGATATGTTGCAAAGCTTAGCTTAATTGAAACTGAAAAAGCTATAAAACTGATAAAGGATGCATTTCAAACAGGACTTGCAAAACAGTTACACTTAACACGTGTATCTGCACCATTATTCCTATTGAAAAATACTGGACTAAATGATAACTTAAGTGGTTTTGAAAAACCAGTATCTTTTGTATGTAAAGATCTAGATGACAATGCTGAAATAGAAATTATTCATTCACTTGCAAAATGGAAAAGAGATGCACTGCATCGCTATAACTTTTCAATGCATACTGGATTATATGCTGATATGAATGCGATTCGCAGAGATGAAGTATTAAGCAACATTCACTCAATGTATGTCGATCAATGGGATTGGGAACATATTATTTCAAAAGAAGATCGCACATTAGACTATCTTCAAAAAACAGTTAAAAAAATATATAAAGTATTATTAGATGTAGAAGAATTAATGCTAGAGTTATATCCACAACTAGATCGTACTATTTTACCTGAAGAAATTTTCTTTATTTCTTCTCAAGAGCTAGAAGATATGTATCCTGGAACAACAGATAAAGAACGTGAAAATGCGATTGCTAAAGAAAAAAAAGCAGTATGTATTATGCAAATTGGTGATGTTTTAAACTCTGGAAAAATTCATGATGTACGAGCTCCAGATTATGATGACTGGTCTTTAAATGCTGATATTATTGTATGGAACGGGGTAATGGAACAAGCACTAGAATTATCATCAATGGGTATTCGTGTTGATGCCTCGTCACTTCAAGAACAACTAAAAAAAGCAAACGCTACAGATCGTCTTGAATTACCATATCATCAAAACATTATTAATGAAAAATTACCATTATCAATTGGTGGGGGTATTGGACAAAGTCGTTTATGTTTATTTTTCCTACGTAAATTACACATTGGTGAAGTACAAGCTTCACTATGGGACGATGATACATTAAATGCATGTAAAGAGCATGGAATAGAATTATTATAATATAAGGGCTACAACTAACGAATGTTAGTTATGGCCCCTTTTATTTTAAATATCACAAAACATTAATTATGACGTATATCGTTTATGTATGTTTCAAGTGCCCCTTCAATAATTTTATCTTTTTCAACAAACAAATATAATTCCTCACCTGATCCATTTAATGAATTTACATGCAATTCAATTGCACCGTAGGCAATATTTTGACTATCTAATTGCTCTCTTTTATCAAGGAACCACCTTTCTAATCCTTGATTACTTAAATCTGTAAGTTTTGACGTTCGAACTATATAGATACCATACATGTGACCAAACTCAATAATATTATATTCTTTATCATATTCGAGTGTGGATTTTAGAATACCAAAGTTATTATTGTGACCACTACCATCGTTTACCCCAATATAAAACTCTTCATACAATGATTCTACAAAATCATAATTATCTAAATATTCAGAGTATTGATCAGTTAAACGATAATAAATATTATCCTTCTTAATTACTTCATCGATGTACCCATCGTACAGTAGTTTACCGCTTCGATCATAACTCAAACTAAACCTCAAGTCTTCACTATTAGAGACTTGATATGTAAGTAAATAACTATAACTGCCATCAGGTAAATGCATTTTTGAAAAATCGGTTCGTTGATATCCCTTATCTCCGTATAAAGAAGTAACATACTCATCAGCTTCTAATTTCAGACTTTCAGGCTCAATATCATTTGTTGTTTTTGTAACATATCGACCTACTAAAATTATAAACATAAAACCAAATATGCTCATAAACAAAATCATAAATTTCTTTTTTTTACTCATAAGCGCCCTCCTCTACTAACATACCTATATATAGTATAACATAGTAAATAAAAGTATCATTATATGATAATAAAATAGTGTATTTCTTGTTCTAAAAATACATATTAAATCATCTTTGTCATTATGGATATAAAAAAGTTGTAAACACATAATATGCTACAACTTTAAATAGGTTCTTTATTGATTATTTAATACTGACTCAACTTCACCTAATTCTGGCATTCCCGGGATTGCTCCTCTTCTTTGGACATTCAAAGATGCTGTTGCATTTGCAAACTTTGCAAATGTAGCTAGTTCTTCAAGACTATATTCTTGAATTGGTTTATTTGCTTTAGCTACGTGGTGTAAAATCGATGCCCAAAACGAATCACCTGCACCTGTTGTATCAACAACTTTTGAAACAGTAAATCCAGCAACATTTGTTATCCCTTCTTTTGTTCCTATCATTGCCCCATCTGCTCCAAGAGTAACCATAACAACTGTCACACCTTGTTCTAATAAACATTCAATAGCTTTTTTAGGATCCACATACCCTGTAAGTAGCTCTGTTTCTTCATCAGATATCTTCATAATATCAACATATTTTATAACACTTTGCATTGCTTTTGATGCCACTTTAGAGTTTGGCCACAGTAAATTACGATAGTTTGGATCATATGAAATAATCGCTTTAGCATCAATTGCTTTTTCTACTGCAAACAATGTTGCTTCTTTACATTTTTCATGTGTCAAAGATAATGATCCAAAATGAAATATTTTTGTATTATTAACACAATCCATATTTATATCTTCTTTTGATAAGTTAATATCAGCACTATGTGACCTTGCAAAAGCACAACTTCTTTCTCCTTCTGGTGATAATGTTAAAAAGGACAATGTAGTAAAATATTCATTATCGATTATTAGTCCACGCGTATCGATATTTGCTTTTTCTAAAACTGACTTTAAGAAATATCCTTGATCATCATTTCCAACTTTTCCAATAAAAGCTGTCTTTGATCCAAATTTTACTGCACCTGCAAGAACATTTGCGGGTGCTCCCCCAGGATTTTGTTCAAACACTTTCATACCAGTTGGTGAATCTGCCATAGGTGTATAGTCTATTAATATTTCTCCTAAAGATACAATATCAAATTTATTCATTATAATTCCTCCTGTTTTATAACTCTATTTTCTCATTATTTTAGTATATTGTCCATACATAATATGAGTATTTTTTATTTTGTAAAGACATATGATGTGTGTTTGAATTTAAAAGTTTATGTAAATATTATTTTCATTTAATTAAATTTATGTTACGATTATAAAAAATTTGGAAAAGAGAATTATATGGAAGAAAATCAAGTAAAACATAAACGTCGTGTTCGATATTCAGGAACTCACCCTCGTAAGTTTAATGAAAAATACAAAGAACACAATCCTGAAAAATATGCTAGTGAAATAGATAAAATAATAAAAAAAGGAAACACCCCTGCTGGAATGCATATTTCAATATGTGTTCAAGAAATTCTTGATTTCTTACAAATTCAACCAGGTCAAATTGGAATAGACGCAACGCTAGGTTATGGTGGTCATACTGCAAAGATGTTAGAGTGCTTGCAGGGAAATGGACATGTCTATGGTTTAGATATTGACCCTATTGAAATCGTCAAAACAACAAAGCGTCTTCGCGACAAGGGATTCGATGAATCTGTGTTTAGTGCTATCAACATCAATTTTAGAAATATTGATGAAGTTTCTAGATTACATGGTCCTTTTGATTTTGTACTTGCAGATTTAGGAGTATCTTCTATGCAAATTGATGATCCTTCAAGAGGATTTTCCTTTAAAAGAGATACCCCATTAGATTTACGTCTTAATCCTAACATTGGTATACCTGTTTCACAAAAATTAATGACAATGGATTATTTTAAAATTGAAGAAATATTACGCTTATACAGCGATGAGCCATATGCTACAAAAATTGCAGCTGCAATTACAAAATCTAATAATCAAGGAAACTATATTGAAACTACTTTTGACTTGCGTGATATTATTACTAGTGTTATTGAAGCAGATACAACAGTTTCCATGAAACAAAAAAACTTTGTAACGAAAAAAACTTGTCAAAGAGTATTTCAAGCATTTCGCATTGATATTAACAATGAATTTGATGTTCTTTATGACTTTCTAGAAAAACTCCCAACCATCTTAAAACCAAATGGTAAAGTAGCAATTCTAACATTTCATTCTGGCGAAGATCGTCTAGTAAAAAAATCATTTAAAGAGTTAAAAAATGTTGGTATCTATAAAGATGTTGCAAGAAATGTAATTCGACCTTCAAATGATGAATGTAATCTCAACCCCCGTGCTAGTTCAACAAAAATGCGATGGGCAATTAAAGAATAAAGTATTGAGTATATCTTAATACTTTTTTTATGATATTTTGATAGAAATATACTATTTAATATGATAGAATGCTCTAGTAAAAAGAGGTGATTTTATGAAACAAATATTAAAATATACGATTCCCACTATTCTTTCTTTACTAATGAGTGGCCTATATACAATTATAGATGGATTATTTATTGGGCAACATTCTTCTGATGTGGGCTTGACTGCAATAAACTTAGCATGGCCTATCCCTGCTTTATTTATTGCAACTGGTATTGGTATTGGAGTTGGAGGTAGTATTCTATACTCACAAAAAGTAGGAACAGAACATTATCGTCAAGGATATTATGCACTGCTTACTACACTAATCTCTTTGGTAATTGCGGGTATCTTTTTCTTCCTTTGTTTCTTATTTGTTTATGATGATATTTTACGTTTTTTTGGTGCATCTGGGGAGGTCTTTCAGCAAGCTAATAATTATCTTACAATTGTAATTTACGGATGTATTTTCCAGGTATTTGCAACTGGTGTGATTCCAATTCTAAGAAATTTACACTATCCAATGCAAGCCATGGTTATATCTATTTGTGGTGTTATTATGAATATTATTTTAAACTATATATTTATTTTTCAAATGGATATGGGGGTTGCCGGAGCTGCACTAGGAACATTACTATCACAGATTATTGTAAGTTTTCTTACCATTTTATTACTATTTAAAAATCGTAATGTGATTCTTGAGTTAAAGGATAAAAGTCACGAAAGAGTAAACCGACACATCATTAAAGAAATAATTGTCCGTAGTGCAACACCATTTGGACTTTCGCTAACACCTTCGGTCGTATTAGTATTTTCCAATTATGCTTGTTTAATGTATGGTTCTATTGAAGCCGTTGCTGCTTATACCGTGATTTCTTATATTACATTTCCCGTAACCAATATGTTACTTGGTATTGGAGATGGTATGCAACCTTTAATGAGTTTGAAGTATGGTCAAAATAATCAAGCAGAACTCAGTAAAATATGTAAAGCCGGATATCACATGGGAATTGTCTTAAGTATTATTATTATGATTGTTATTTTCTTTACAAGAGATCAAATAGCAGATTTATTTGGCTTATCACCAATTGCTCACGAATATTTTTTACAGGGAATATTCATTTCATTATTTGCAGTTCCTTTTATCTTCTTTTTAAAATTCAAAATATCAATTAATAATGCAACTGGACAAAGTATTATTGCTACAAAGATAACCTATATCGAATCGGTAATTGTAGCGCCAATTTTCATCTTTGTATTTGCATTTGTTTTGGGAATTAATGGTATATGGTTATCATATGTAGCTACAAACATATTATTATGTATTATGATTTACATGTATCATAGCATAGAATAAACAGTCAATGAGTTTGTCATGACTGTTTATTTGTATTTTATGTTATTTATCTTGTAGCGATATACTTATTCATATATAATAATCAATGTTTAAAGGAGAAGAAAGAATGAAACCAACTAAGGAACAAATGTTATTTGAGTTACAATCACTTGTGCAACCTGGTCAAGAATTTGATGCAATGGTTCACGGAATTTATAAAAAAACAAATGTTATTATCTCAATTATATTAATGGTTGTAGTTATCGCTGTATGTGTTTTTATCGGTATTACGATTGACAGTACACCAATTGCAGCTGGTATTGGTGGAGCGTGTGGGGCACTTGTAATGACTGGTATCCAAAGTACATGTTATTTTGGTATTAGTCAAAATACATTGTATATTAAAATACCGAATAAAGATGGAATTATAGCACCTATTCAATCAATTGAAAATGTTAGAGTATCAAAAAATTCATTTGGTTTATGTAATATTCGTTTTATGTACAATGGAACTGAATATAAAGTGGCACTACATCGAAAAGATAATAAAGAATTTCCATATCAACAACAACATGTTGATTTACTCATTAACAAAATAGTAAATAAAGCATAAAAGAAAACTGTAAGAAATATTACTTACAGTTTTTATTATTATTTCAACTCCGGCCAGAAGTCTTTATTAACTTCAATTAAATCATCTAATAT
>CAYJEM010000073.1:0-8717 GCA_964369175.1 uncultured Erysipelotrichales bacterium
CTAATGAATTTTTCATCATTAGATATGGTGTTGAAAAGAAATGAATGATATTTGATATAATTAAAATAACTAACGTATTTTGTAGTGAGGTTCCTGAAAATAATAATAAGAACGCAATCCCAATAACCATTCCAGGAATCGTGTTAGTAATTAGTACAAACCCTTCTATAATTTGTTTACAAAACCTTGGTAATTTACTTCTTGTAGTAATAATTGCTGCACCATATGCAAGAATTGTTCCAATAATTGCTGTAGATAAAGCAAGTACAATAGAATTTTGATAAACACTAATTAATGATGGGTCACTAATTACATTTACAAAATTATCTAATGTAAAGCTTTTATCATATGGCCATCCATTTACAAATGCTACAACAAAGATTACTGCAAAAATTGATAAGATAATAATTCCAATAATCGTCGCATAACTTCCACATAGAATATCTCTTGCTTTATTTTTTGCAATTTCGATTTTTGATACTTTATCATAGCGTATATTATATCTTTCGATAAAACGAATCAAACTAATACTAACGATTGACGGGATTAACATTACCAAGGCGACAACTGCACCTTGATTAAAGTTAGGTATACTCCCTAACATCTCAGTATATAATGTACTTGCTACAACTTCATATTCGCCCCCAATTGCAGCTGGTATCCCATAATCTGTAAATGCTAATGTAAAACACTGTACTAATGATGCAACAAATGTACCAAGTAATGGACGTATGATTGTCATCCAAAATGTTTTTCTACTATTATCTCCCATTACTTTTGATACTACTGTAAATTTTTTGTCAATATATCGCATCGTATTTTCAATTAATAAAAATGATATTGGTAATGTATAAACAATATATCCTAACAATAACCCTTGAAAACCATATATCTCAAACAATTGCACACCAAATAATTCAGTAATTAATCCTTGTTTTCCAAATGAGTAAATAATTGCAAACCCATATGTTATGGTTGGCAGCAACATTGGAATAACAACACCCTTTTTGATAACTGTTTTCATCCAGTTAGGAATATTGGTGAAGTGTACAGTATAAGCTAGAAAAAACGCTAATGTTGTAGTAATAATAGCACTAACAATTGATACGGTAATACTATTAGTTACTGATTGGCCAAAACCTTTCTTGTTAAATATATTAATAAAGTTACTAAAAATTGATCCCTCTGTTCCCTGAAATGTTTTTAGAAAAACATTTGTCATTGGAATAATTAGAAACACTACAAATAATAATGTGATACATATAAATATTATTTTTGCTTCTAAACTCCCTGATTTCTTCCTTAACACTATACTAATTCCTCTAATTGTGTGTTTTCGGTAAATAATCTAAAGATATTTCTTCTTTTTATTTCTAGTTGATTTAATATGAACTGTTTAACAAATTCATTTTTTGGTTGTTTCATTATTGTTGTCGGATCTGCATATTGTGATATTTGTCCTTCTTCAATAATCAACACTTTATCTGATAAAGTCAGTGCTTCTTCTGGATCATGAGTAACGATGATTGTTGTTAAGTTATATTCTCTAGCAATAGTTTTAATCTTTTGTTTAATAGATTCTTTAATAACGCCATCTAATGCACTTAATGGTTCATCTAATAATAATATTCTAGGTTTCATAACCATTGTTCTAGCTAATGCTACACGTTGTTTTTGCCCGCCAGATAATTGATCAATTCTCTTATCTAAATGTTTTTCTAACCCCAATAAATGAATCAAATCATCTACTTCTTGTTTTGTTGATATGTTTGCTTTGTTTTTTAGACCATATGTTATGTTTTTATAAGCACTTAAGTTAGGAAATAATGCATAATCTTGAAATACAATATTAAATCCCCTTTTTTCCATTGCCACATCACTTAGGTCTTCATCATTAAAAATAATCTTTCCACTATCAATTTGAGTAATTCCCAAAATTACATTTAATAGCGTAGTTTTTCCGCTTCCTGAAGCACCTAAAATAGAAACAATTTCTCCCTCTTGGATATCCAAACTTATATCATTTAGTATTTTTACTCCATCATATGATTTTACAATATTTTCTAACTTTAACATATTACCCTCCTGTTTTCTCTTCGTTAGTATAGTATTTATCGATATATCTAAAATAGGTAGTTTAGCTTAATTGTATGTAAAGATAAATATTTTTATTTTCATACTCTTAACATTTTTACAGTTTATTTATATTTACTTTACATTTTCTTTAGATTGGTATTTTTCTTGCTTTTTTTCATAGCTTGTGGCTTACTAATTGCAAGGAGTTTTTATATGAAAGAGAAAAAAACAAATTTTTATATATTTTTTATTATTATGGGAATGCAATGTTTAGCTGCTAACTTTGCCCATCCTGTCACACCATCGCTTATTCAAAATTTAGGTCTTCCTGATTATAGTTTTGGTTTGTTCTTTGCGGGGATGGCATTTAGTAACTTTTTATTTTCACCAATGTGGGCTAAACTAGTAAAGAAATATGGTAGTCGTGTTATCCTTGGTGTATGTTGTATAGGTTATGGTATAGGTCAAGCATTGTTTGCGATATTTACAACAATTCCAACAATACTATTTGCAAGGATTTTTTCTGGTTTCTTTGTTGGCGGTATTATGGTTAGCTACATGACATACGTTATCGCTAAAGCAGATGATAAGAGTCGCGGTAAATACCTTGCTTTTGTTGCCACTTGTAGTAGTGTCTTTGCAGCTTTTGGTTATTTAATTGGTGGGGTTTTAGGAGCTCATTCAATTGCTTTATCATTTGTTTTTCAAGTTGTTACATTAATTATTAGTGGAGTATTGTTTTATCTATTACTAGAAGATGATAAACAACCTAATGTAAGTTTTAGTTTCCGCATTGATAGTAACCCTTTTAAAGCATTCATTGATAGTAAACCATTATTATCAAAATCCTTTATTATCTTATTAAGTGCTGTTTTTATTACAAGTGTAGCAACAACTGGATTTGACCAAACATTTAATTATTACATTAAAGATGTTTTTAATTTTTCATCAAGTTATAATGGCATCATAAAGGCAATTATCGGCTTTACAACATTAATTACAAATACAACAATTTGTGTTTGGTTGTTCAATAATACAAATACTAAAAAAAGTATTATGGTTGTTTTGTTTGGTTGTAGTATTAGTTTGGTTGCCTTATTAATGAGTCAATCTGTAATTATCTTTATATTATTTGCACTTATATTCTTTGCTTTTAATGCTTTATATTTACCTTTACTACAAGATATTTGTATCCAATCAAACACCGTAGATGATTCAACTACCGTAGCTGGTATATACAATTCGATGAAATCATTAGGTATGATTATTGGCGCTTTATATGCTGGATTTGTATACAATATATTTGAAACATTACCATTTATTATTGCTGCCATTTTATTTGTACTAGCTATTATATTATTACAAGTATATAGTCGTTTAAAAAAGGAACCTAACTAGGTTCCTTTTGACGTATATATTTTACTTTTTCTTTTTCTAAGATACGTAATATTTTTCTTGCTCCATACCTTACTTCATATTGATTTATTAATTCTTTAATCTTTTTAGGTGGTAATATATCATTGTTGTTTTGAGTTAATATTTCTTCAATTGCTGTTTGATTCAACGTTTTGAAGTATAAAACTTCATCAATTCGATTTAAAAATTCATTGCTGAAATAACGATTTATACTTTCATCTTTGATACTCTTTTTAAAACCCATAGAAATACTACTAGCTTTACTATTCGATGTTAATATGAATATTGTATCTTGGAAATAAATTGTACGATGACGATTATCTTCAATACAACCTTCTTCAAATATTTGTAAAAAAATATTTAATACTTCTGGATGAGCTTTTTCTACTTCATCTAATAAAATAATTGACTTTGGGTTGGTAATCAATTTTGTTAATAACATGCTGGGTGTCTCATGCCCAACATAACCGGCTGGTGAGCCAATAATTTTATTAATGCTTGTACTATCACGATATTGGGTCATATCCATTCTAATTAATGGATAATTAAGGTTTTTTGCTAGATTTTTTGCCAGTTCACTTTTTCCAACACCACTACCACCAACAAATAAGAATGTTCCTTTTGGTCTTTTACTATCAACTTGTGGCAAGGATAGGTGATGTACTAATGTTTCAATAACATTTTGCTGACCAATTATTTTATTATTTAGGTTTTCCTTAATTGTTGCATAATCAATTAAATTTGTATTGGTAACTCGCGTATATTCTCCAATCACTTCTTCGACTATATCAATGGTAACCTTATCTTTATGTTTGAATTTCGCTTTGACACAAGATAAATCAAGAATGTCAATTGCTTTATCAGGAAATGTTTTGTCTTTAATATTTTTATCGACAAGCTCTACTAATTGACTTAACATATCTTCTATATGAATATGATGATATTTTTCATAATATTTCTTTAGATTTTCTAAAATTGTTATTGTTTCTTCTTTTGTATTTTCCTTTAACACTAGTAAACTAAACCTTCGATTCATTGCTTGTTCACTTTCGAAATATTGATAATACTCATTAGATGTAGTTGCCCCAATCACTGTAATATCTTTTCTTGCAAGATATGGCTTTAATATGTTAGATGCATCAATCGCCCCTTCGGCACCTCCAGCACCAATTAAATTATGAATTTCATCAATAAATATAATAACATTATCCATACCTCTTATTTTATCAATAACTTTTTTTAGTTTATCTTCAAATTCACCACGATACTTTGTTCCAGCAACCATTCCTGCAAGTGATAATTCATATATCAAAGTATTTTGTAAATTCTTTGGTACTTGTTTGTTGTTTATCATCATTGCTAGTTTTTCTACTAATGCTGATTTACCGACACCTGCTTGACCAATTATTAAGGCATTACTTTTTTCTTTTTTCGATAGTATGGTACATAGTTGCTCAATCTCTTTTTCTCTCCCTACTATCATTCTTGCTTGTTCTTTTACTTTTTTATTTATATTTATAAATGATGGTATTTGATCTAGCTTAGACTCCAATTCACTTGTTTCGTTTATTTCAAATTTTATTTCTTCTATATCTACTTTGTATTTTTTTAACAACTCTCTTGCAACACAATCTTCTTTTTCAATAAGAGCAACTGAAAGAATACTTACATTTACTTTGTCTATTTTCTTTTTCTTTGCTATTTGAATTGCATTTTCAAGTATCTCTTTTACAACATCACTATACTCCATATAAAAAGGTTGTTGATCTGTTTTACCAAATAATCGAATAATATCATCTAGTACAGTTTTTTCATTAACTCCATACTTGTTTAATTCATCTTTTACTTTAACATCTGCAACTTTTAACAAAGATAATAATAAATGTTCACTGCCAACACTATTATGACCTAAATCAAAAGCAATGCTTTCTGCAATTACTATAACTTTTTGTGCTTGTTCGTTAAACTTTGTTAGCATAATACACCTCTTTCTCTCTTCTATAATATGATATTACTCATGAATTATTAACAACCTTAATCACTTTAAACTTTTAATAAGTTACTTTCTTTGTCAAAAAAAAGAGTTGTTATTCAAACAACCCCAAAATCCATGACTTTTTTTCTATATCTTCACTTGTTGAACAATAACTTGTTTGCATACTACCTGTTATTTCTTTACCATTGCCTTGCCCAAGTACAATTGTATATACTCCATTTTGATATGTAGCATTATAATTATCTTCATGATCTGCAAGTACGATAAAAGGATCATCTACTCCTTTTGTCCACACACCGTAATCTTCTAATAACTTAGTTTTTGTTTCATACATTTTATCGATATCTTCTTTTGACATTGAATTACTTGTAATTGAAAATGTAGGATATACAACACTAGCATTTATCGTAATAACATTCATAAATATAACAATAAAAATAATTAATTTTTTCATTCCTATTCCTCCCTAACGGTTCACTATAAGTTCATTATTTCCATTTATTATGGTAATATACTAAAAAGGAGCGTATTATGGAAAACAATTTTAAAAACAATGAATTCCCAAAACTAGGAGTGGAATTATTTAACAGTGGAAAAATAGTTGAATTCAATAAATTATTACATTTATACGAATCAGGTATTAAAGAAATAAAAACAAAACTTGAAATTTTAGATAAAGAATTTAGTATAAAATATGATTATAACCCTATTCATCATATAGAATCACGTTTAAAAAGTGCAAAAAGTGTTATCGGTAAATTACAACGAAAAAATTTGCCTATTAATATAACTTCGGTTCGAGAGAATTTATATGATATTGCTGGTATTCGTGTTATTTGTAATTATGTTGATGATATCTACTTAATTGCTAAATTACTAGGCCAACAAGATGATATTTGTGTTATTGAAACGAAAGATTACATCAAGAATCCAAAAGAAAACGGTTATCGTAGTTTACACCTTGTTGTTGAAATTCCAATATTTTTATCAAGTGGAAAACAACCAATTCCAGTGGAAATCCAAATTCGTACAATTGCAATGGACTTTTGGGCAAGTTTAGAACATCATTTACATTATAAAACAAATGGTGAAGTACCAAGTAGTGTAAGCCTTGAACTTAGTGAATGTGCTAAAACAATTTGTACACTTGATAACAAAATGCAAGGTATTCATGATGCTTTAAAAAAATATAACAAAAAACAAGATTCTAATTAGAGTCTTGCTTTTTTATTATTCCAAGTATTTCCATTAAAAACTTTGCATTTGTCGTTAATGATCTACCTTCATGTAATTTATAATCAAAAAGAATTTTTTTATCTTCATAATATTCACTAAAACTATAGTTTTTTATACGCGTAGAACTTTTAGATAACATACATAAATCTAAATCATGAGTTGTAATCATTCCCGTAAGTCCTCGACTATCTAAATTACCCAACACCTCTTTTGCTCCACTTAAACGATCAATTGAATTTGTTCCTCTAAATATTTCATCAATTAAAAATAATATATTATCATCCTTATCTACTGCATCGATTATATTTTTTATTCTTTTTAATTCTGCATAGAAGGTAGAAATTCCTTCATTTAAATCATCAACAATACGCATCGATGTCATTACTTTCATTGGATAAAAAGTCATGTTTTTAGTACATGTGTAACTACCACATTTTGCTAGAACCACATTGATTCCTACAGTTCGTAAGTATGTTGTTTTACCAGACATGTTTGATCCTGAAATAATAAATATATTATCATTTACTATTGTATCGTTGTTAACACGTTTTTTATTATCTATTAATGGGTGCCCCATTTGTTCTACATGTAATACTTTTTTATTTGTAGAAATTGATGGCATACTTACATTGTTACATACTCTTGGTAAAACTGCAAAGCTACATAAACTTTCAAGTTCTCCGATAGCTTGAAACCAATCTTCTGCTTCTTTACCATACTTAATTTTCCATCGTTGAAAAGATATCGCGATTTGAATATCTAGAAATACAGCAACAGCTAATGGTGCATATACTAAGGGATTTGCTTTTAAATGAGTAAAACCAGCTATTGTGTCTAACTTTTTAAGTGCTTTACTCGCTGAATCCTTATCATATAATAATACAGCTTGGATATCTTGTAGCTTCTTTGATGAAAAATTCTTACTTGCGATAACATTTATTAAACTAGATATTGATGCTAATCTAGATGGTAGCCCTGATATAGCTTCGATATAGCGAGTTGCTTGTAGTGATTTTATTGCTACTAAGACACTGTGAATAAGCATCACTATCATTACATAAAACATAAAATATGTTTGATTAAATACATATCCAAATAAAAGAATTATAACACTTATGTATGGTATATATCGGTAGATATTTTCTAAGATACTATTTTCTATAAACATTTTATCATTTGTTAGCGCATTAACTAAGTACTCCGTGCTACTATCTGCAGTAATAGACATTGCATTTACTTCAAATTCATTTGTAAAGTACAAATCATTTGCAAGTTCTTGAATTGCCTCCTGGCGTTCTATAATATCTTTTTCATTATAATTTGCATTTAGTAAATCATTAGAAAAGTATCTTCTACCATGCCATGTATACGTTGAATTTAACATTTGAAATATTGATTTTTGTCCTACAATGTCTAAGTCAAATGCATAATCATGATTATAATCTATATATTCTTTACCTATATCATTAAAGTTAGACCAACTACCATCAATTCTAGAAATATTTTTATTAGCGAGGATAATCATATCTCTTGAATATGCTACTATTTTTTTTAGTTTTGTTTGATATGTAGCAAACAAAAAATATGCAAAAGCTAAAACAATACTAACTGTAATAATTGTATAATCCATTTTAGTAGAAAATAAATAATACATACATGATACAAATGCAATAACTAATATTAACTTTATTGCTCCTATAATATTGTGCTTGGTTACAGCTTTATTTTTTATAAATGTATGTTTATCGACAATATCTTGAAATTGTTGTTCCATTTAAAACTCCCCCTATTTGATTATTAATTATAACATATTTTATCGATAAACAAAAACCGTACCTTTCAATCAAGGTACGGTGTATTGTTTACTTATTTTACTTTTGTTTTTCTTGTTTTTCTTAGTACGATAAATCCTAACGCCGTTGTTGCCATTAATCCTGACCATAATACAGTTTGTGTATTATCTCCAGTTGATGGTTTTGTTTGAATTGCACTA
>CAYJEM010000074.1:0-7866 GCA_964369175.1 uncultured Erysipelotrichales bacterium
AATTCACTTGTAAACGTCATCCAACATTGTTAGATAATGTTATGGTATCAACTGGAGCTAAAGTCATCGGGAATATCACAATTGGTAAGAATTCTATTATTGGTGCACAAAGTGTTGTATTAAAAGATGTACCAGATGATTGTACTATTGTTGGAATACCAGCGATGATTGTAAAACAGGATGGTGTAAAGATTCATAAACAGTTGTAGTAAAGTGAGGAAAAATATGGAACGGTTTGAATTGTTAAAAAAATATATTGGATGGATATTAGTTGTTATAATTGGTATTGCATTCTATAAAATGTTTGATGGAGTGTGGGCGATATTTGACTTTATCACAAGTGTTCTATCAACACTTAGACCTTTGTTTTTAGGTGCGGTGCTTGCATATTTTTTATCACCACTTGCTGTGATGTTAGAAAAGCAACTAGAAAAAACACCGAAATTAAAAAAACATAGACGGATAATTAGTGTATTAACAGTATTCTTTGGATTATTGGCAATTATTGTCATCTTTTTAATTATTGTATTACCAATTGTAACTAATGCAGTTATTGAATTAACTGCAGTATTACCATCATACTTTGAAAATATTGAGCCAATCATTCGTCAATATACAAATAATGATACAATAGTTGAATTTATATTAGGTCTTGAAAATTATGTTATTCAATTCTTTGAAGATATTTCAAAAATCGATCCACTACAATATGCACAATCAGCTTTAAGTGCAATTAATGTAGTTATCACAACTATTTTAGGATTTATCTTCTGTCCGTATATTCTTATTGAAAGAGATCGCTTATCTGATTTGTTTGATCGCATTGCATTATTATTTATTAAGTTAAGTACACTACAAACAGTACGTGCTTATACAGATAAGAGTCATGTGATTTTTGGTAAATTTATTTATGGTAAATTTATTGATTCAATAATTATTGGTTTAATTGCTGCAGTAGGTTTCTGGTTACTTGGACTTCCAGTATTTCCGCTACTTGCATTTATTATTTTTATCACAAATATCATTCCTTACTTTGGGCCATTTATTGGTGCAGTGCCAGTAATTGGAATTGTACTATTAACGGGTGATGTTATGCTAGCTTTTTGGACAGGTGTGTTTATCCTAGCGCTGCAACAGTTTGATGGTTTAGTCTTAGGACCAGCAATTCTAGGAGAAAGTGTTGGTATTACACCATTTTGGATTATTACCGCAATTACATTGTTTGGTGGTTTGTGGGGATTTGTAGGAATGTTTATTGGAGTACCACTAATTTGTATAATCCGTATTTTATTTAATGATTATAGTGCATATCGAAATAAAAAAGAATAAATATATTGCGAGGTTGAAGGGGAACTAACAATCTCGCAATTGCATTATCTTGACCAGTAAAAAGAATTAATTATATAATAGAGAATAGGAGGTGATTTATGTGGCAACAATGCAAGATATTGCAGATAAAGCTGGTGTATCAAGAATTACAGTTTCTAGGGTATTGAGCGGGAAGAGTAATGTAAGTGCTAAAAAACGCGAAATAATTGAATACTGGATTAATGAGCTAGACTACCAACCAAATCTCATCGCACAAAGTTTGATATCTTCTAAAAGTAATACAATTGGGGTAATGGTACCTAATTTACGTAACCCTTATTACATTGAAATTGTTGATGCAATTGAAAAATGTGCAACATTAAAAAGTTATAATATTATATTATGTAACTATCGAGAGGATACAAATTTACAAGTAGAAACTTTTAAAGTACTACGTAGTCGTCAAATTGACGGTGTATTAGTTATACCTTTTCAAGAAGAAAAAGAAGCACTAGTAGAAGCAATTAATAGTATAAAAAAACCATGTATTGCAATTACTAAAAAGTTGCCCAAAATCCCATCAATATCAACCTCTCACTATGAAGGTGGGAAAATTGTTGGAGAATACTTTAAAAAACACAATCGTAAATCACTTGGTTTTTTTGGACATATTGATTCAAGTAAATATAAAGGATATAAGGATAGCGGTATTGAACTTAATGATGTTATAAATATTGATGAATCACTTGCAGACTTTGATTATGCATACTATATTTTAAAGAATCACATTGAGGAACACGGGTTCCAAAGTGATTGTTTATTTGCACACAATGATATTGCAGCACGAGTTGCAATGCAGGTATTATCAGAATATGGTTATAGATGCCCAGATGATATTTGGATTGTTGGTTTCGATAATACGTATTTATCATTCGAATTAAAACCAATGCTGTCATCAATTGGACAGCCAACTGCAAAAATTGGCCAAATTGCAGTAGATAGACTTATTGATTTAATTGAAGGAAATCAAATTGAAGATGAGATAATAACTCTTTTACCAAATCTAATTGTTCGCGATACTTCAGGATAAAAGCAAATAATGTAAATTATTTGCTTTTTAGTTCTGATTATAAATTTGAATATTGGTATTAAATGGATAACTAAATAATACATTGCTATCAAGGTCTACATTATACAAAGAAATTGCAGAAATGGCACTACTATCATATGTACTATAATAGCAGATACCTTTAGTTGCATTATAACAACAAGAATATACTGTAATATCATATTTATCTTCATCTAGAACACTTCCACGAACCATTGCTACCGAAAAAAGCATACGAAACATTTGTGCTATGGAAGCCGATTCAGTTTTACTAGCAACAGCGTTAGATTTTAGAAAACAAGCTTTTACAAACCTAGACTGTGATGAAAAATCCCCTGGAAGGCCTAATGCTCCAAGCCCTAAGCAATATTGATTAAGATCAACTTCTGTGGTTAGTGTATTCATTGGACTTTGATTTGAAAGATGCATATAATTATTTAAATTATGCATTTGTATATTGAAAGGTGGATTATTTGTAAGTATACCAATTTTATTTTCATAAATATGCATGCCTGTATTTGTACATTCCACAACAAGTGAAGTATTTTTATCAGAAATAATGAAATGTAGAGTTGGAATTGCTATACTTGGTAAAAATGGTGTATCAGTTATATTGATAGTTTCTAATAACTTTCTAGCTTCATTTACATTTGAAGCACTGCAAAGTATGTATGGGATAAATTCAATGACAGATACATTATTTTTGTTTAATGTAGTTTTGTTGTACTTTGCAATATTTGGAAAATTTAGGCCAGCGACATATAGACCTTTTTCATTAATTGCCTCTGCAAACAGGGGATAATTATTGACAATCATAGCTGTACCCATAATTGAAAAGTGATGATTTAATGGCGATAATTCTTTGAAAGTAAATGGAAAATTTCTAGGAACAATAGTAATTTTTCTATCAAAATCAAAACTTATATCCATGTTTCTACCAATGTAGAAATCTCCATTGTTCCATGCAATAGATGTACACATAGCTCTCTCCTTTAAATATATTTATTATATATATAATCATACCACAGAAATGAATAAATATTAAAATTTATGAAAAAATATCAGCGGTATCAATCAAATTTGCAAGTTCTCTTAATTTTAAAAGCTAATGTACATTGCTTGAGTTAAGTCTTTCTACATTTTTTGATATCAAAGTTTAAAATCAGTGCTTTTTGATATAATACAAATATTTTTTGTAAGCGATTGACAAAGTGGAAATATAGTGATAATGTATAAATATAAAATGTACACGTGAACATATTGCGACGGAGGAGTTAAATTTTTTTTGAAACAAAATGTACACGTGAACATAATAGAAAGGTGAGATAAAATATGAACTATCAAAATGTAGCAAATGAAATCTTAAATTCAGTAGGAGGGAGTCAAAATATAAAAACAATGACTCATTGTGCAACTAGATTACGTTTAATTGTAGTCAGTCGTGAATTAATCAAAGATGAGGATGTTGAAAATATCGAAGGGGTAAAAGGTGTGTTTTTCAACTCAGGGCAGTATCAAATTATCTTAGGAACGGGTACAGTAAACAAAGTGTATCAAGAGATGTTAAAAATTGGCGTTAAAGAGTCTACACCATCAGTACCCAAGGAAGTTGAAGTTGATGACAATATAAATAAATTCAAAAAAATCATTCGTGTACTTGGCGACGTATTTGTACCAATTATACCAGTGATTGTTGCTACAGGACTAATGTTAGGGTTAAAAGGCTTATTATTTAATCCGGACTTTTTAGCCTTGTTTGGCGCATCAGTTGATAGTATTCCAGCAGTGTTAATTACATTGACTAATATTTTAAGTGAAACAACTTTTGCATTTTTACCAGTATTTGTTTGTTGGTCGGCAATTAAAGTATTTGGTGGATCACCATCACTTGGTATCTTACTGGGGCTTATCTTAGTTTCACCACATCTACCAAATGCTTATGTAGTAGCAGATCCAAATAGTGGGGTTACTCCTATTATGTTATTTGATTTTATTCCGATTGTTGGATATCAAGGAAGTATTATTCCCGCACTTATGACAGGTGCACTAGCAGCAGCATTTGAAAAACGTATTCGTAATGTTGTTCCAGATTCTATTGATTTAATTGTATCCCCATTTATTACAATGATCGTGATGACAATTATATCATTATTAGTAATTGGCCCTATATTTCATGAATTTGAAGGTATTTTATTGGCAGGTGCAAGTTTTCTTTTACAACTACCATTAGGAATAGGCGGATTTATTATTGGTTTTTTATGGATGCCAATTGTTGTTACAGGAGTACACCATGTATTTAATGTATTAGAAATTAGCTTACTGAGTGCTACTGGGTTTAACCCATTTAACGCAATTATTTCAATGGCGGCAATTAGTCAAGGTGCAGTTGCGCTAGCAATTGGTATTAGAGCACGTAAAAAGCAAGTAAAATCAATTGCAATGCCTTCTGCATTATCTTGTTGGTTAGGGATTTGTGAACCAGCTATCTTTGGAGTGAACTTACGTTATATCATTAAACCATTTATCATTGGAAATATTGCAGCAGGAATAGGTGGTATGCTAGCAATGTTAATTGGCTTACAAGGAACAGCAAATGGAGTTACTGGAATACCAGGTATCTTATTATATATATATGATGGAAATCAGTTACTATTCTATATTGGGCTTTCACTATTTGTCGCAGTAATAGCGTTTGTTGGTACTTGGAAATTTGGGATTCCTAAAGAAGCCATGGAAATAAAATAAAGGTGACTATTATGAAGGCAACGTTAGATTATGAAAGAATTAGACAATTAAAAATAGAAATTGATAAATCAAAAATATATTTACCAAAGTATCATATATATCCACGTAGTGGATTATTAAATGACCCTAATGGATTATTTTTTGATGGACATCAGTATCATGTGTTTTATCAATGGCATCCGTATGGTGCAAACCATGGTCTAAAACATTGGGAATACTTAACTACGAAAGATTTCATTTCTTTTAGATTAGAAAATCCAATTATTCCTACATTAGACAATGAAACTCATGGATGTTATTCAGGCGGAGGGATTGCTTTAGAAAAAGAATCGATTATATTTTATACAGCAAACAAACGCATAGAAAACAATCATAGAAAAAGCTCCCAAGTTGTTGCTAAAGTCAAGGATGGAAAAATTATTGATAAAAAGATAGTTGTTGAAAATACACCAACTAAATATACGGATGACTTTCGTGATCCAAACCCATATATTGAAAAAGATGGTAGTATCGGAGTACTTATTGGCGCTAGGAAAAAAAATGGCCAAGGTGTAGTAGTGAAATATCAATATGACAATATGACTCAGCAATTGAAATTACTAGGAGAACTTATGTTTGTAGGAGTTGATATAAATGATACATATATGTGGGAGTGTCCAAACTTATATCGTAGTAACAAAACAGATATCTTTATTGGCTGTCCACAAGGAATAAGAAAAGAAAAATATCAGTATCACAATATATATAGTACAGTCTATATCGCAGGACAATATCAAGGTGATGACTTCCAAGTAGAAAAAATGGAAGAATTGGATAATGGATTTGATTTTTATGCTCCACAGTTAATTAATGGAATCGATGAACTTGTTATTTTAGGATGGATAGGCACACCAGAGATGACATATCCAACGGATAGATATCAGTGGCATTCGGCAATTACATTGCCAAGAAGATTAACATATATAGATGGAATAATGGTTCAATATCCATGGATTGAGTTAAGCAAAATGATTAAAAACAAAGAAAGTTACGATAATGTGATGGAGATATCTACCTCTATACAGCAAAGTTATGTTAAACTTAATGGTATGGAAGGTGATTTTAAGATTACATTAAAAGATACTTCACAAACGCATAATATTGAAATTGGATATACTGGAAAGTGTTTTTATATTGATCGTAGTAATACCATTTTAACAGATCAAATGGAAAAATATGGAAATGTACGAAGTGTAGAAATTGAAAAGATAGATAGTCTAGAATTATTTATAGACCACTCAATTATAGAGCTATTTATAAATAATGGACAAAAAGCAATGACTTTGCGATATTTTACAAATAGTGATTTGGGTTATATACATGCAAATCAAAAAATAAATGTTGAAATATATGAAATAACAAATATCGAATTATGGAAGGAGAGTCATTATGAAAAAAATACTTAGTGCGTCAATGATGTGTGCAAATTATGGACACTTAGAAACAGAGATGAAAGATTTAGAAGCGGCAGGTGTTGATATGCTTCATATCGACATCATGGATGGTAGTTTTGTACCAAATTTTGGGATGGGATTGCAAGATGCACAATATTTATGTAAGAATAGTTCAATTCCATGTGATATACATTTAATGGTAAATAATCCTGGTCAGTATGTTAAACTATTTGCTGGTATTGGTGCAAAAATTATCTATGTTCATTATGAAGCAGATAAGCATATTACAAGAACTTTACAAGCAATTATTGATGCAGGGGTAAAGACAGGTATTGCGATAAATCCCGGTACTAGTTTTGAAATGATTCAAGATATTTTACCACTGATTGATTACGTAATGGTAATGACTGTCAATCCAGGATTTGCAGGACAAACTTATTTACCATTTGTTGATACAAAAATAAAAAAGTTGGCGGCTCATAAAGATGAATACAATTACAAAATTATTATTGATGGAGCATGTTCCGTTGACAAAGTAAAATCATTAAATCATTTAGCTGATGGTTTCATCTTAGGGACATCTGCTTTATTTAATCAAGATGTCGATTACTTAGAAGCAATTAGTCGACTTAGATAGGAGAGAATATGAAAATAGCAATTGGAAATGACCATGTAGCAGTTACTTATAAAAAAGAAATAACAGCGTACATAGAAAAAAAGTATGGTTATGAAGTAATTAATTATGGAACAGATAGTGAGGAAAGATTTAATTATCCAGTATCTGGATATGCAGTAGCTAAAGCAGTTGTAAGTGGAGAAGTTGATCAAGGAATACTTATATGTGGTTCAGGTGTTGGTATATCAATTGCCGCAAATAAGGTAAATGGTATACGTTGTGTTGTATGTAGTGAACCTTATTCTGCAAAACTATCTAAAGAGCACAATGATACAAATATACTAGCATTTGGAGCGCGTGTAGTTGGAATTGAAGTTGCAAAGATGATTGTTGACTCTTGGTTTGAGGCACGATATGAAGGTGGGCGTCATCAAGCGCGTATAGATCTTATAAAGAATATTGAAGATAAACAAACTCTAGGAGATAACAGATGAAACTAGGTGCAATTGAAGCAGGTGGAACTAAGTTTGTAGTATCAATTGGTGATGAGCTTGGAAATGTACATGAAAGACAATCATATCCAACAGAGTCGCCAGAAGTAACATTAAAAAATGTTTGTGATTTCTTTAAAGGAAAAGATATTGAAGCAATTGGAG
>CAYJEM010000075.1:0-7360 GCA_964369175.1 uncultured Erysipelotrichales bacterium
AGCTTGCTATTAAGTTAAATGTAGTAAGACAAACTATTTCCAAATGGGAAAAGGGCTTATCCGTTCCAGATTCAGAGATGTTGATTTCGATATCAGAGATCTTTGAAGTTCCAGTAGGTACCTTGCTTGGAGAAAATATTACTACGAAAAGAGAAGATGATCTAAAAGTTATTTGTGAAAAGTTAGAAGTTATTAATTTACAGTTATCAAAGAAGAGTATTAGGAGAAAAAAGATAGTTCAATGGCTACTTATATCCTTATGTATACTGATTGTAATTATCTTTGGCGTGTTTGTATTATTAAATAGTTCCTATCTTGGGTGGGATTATAGTAGCATGGAAAATGCAGTACTAGGAGTAACTATTCATTCTATTGAATGGTTGTTTATAAGAGTAGCACCAATTGTATTAGTTGGGGCAATTATAACAGTTGTATTCATTAGAAAAAAAACATGATGATTTCAGCTACTAAATAATTAATAAAGAGAATTAACACAATATAGAGCGATAATGGAGGTAATATGAAAACAATTGGATTAATAGGTGGTATGAGTTGGGAAAGCACAGCAACATACTATCAAATTATAAATGAAGAAATTAAAGAATATTTAGGTGGACTGCATTCTGCAAAGATGTTACTTTATAGTGTTGATTTTGCTAAAATTGAAGAATATCAAGAAAAAGGTGAATGGGATAAAAGTGCAGTAGTATTAAGTGATATTGCTATTAAGCTTGAAAAAGCAGGAGCTGATTTTATTATTATATGCGCTAATACAATGCATAAAGTAGCACCTCAAATACAAAATCAAATAAAGATACCAATTATTCATATTGCCGATGTTACGGCTAAGGCAATTAAGGAACAAAATATTGATAAAGTCGCACTGTTGGGTACAAAATATACGATGACAGAGGATTTCTATATACAAAAATTAATTGATAATGGGTTAGAAGTAATTGTTCCTAGTACTAAAGATATTGAAGTAGTTAATGATATTGTTTATAATGATTTATGTTTAGGTAAGATAAACACTAGTGCTAAAGAAAAATATATTACTATTATCAAAAAGCTTCAAAAACAAGGAGCAAAAGGAATTATTCTTGGGTGCACTGAAATTGGTTTGTTGATATCACAAGAAGATATTGTACTACCAGTCTTTGACACTGCTAAAATACATGCTAAAGCAGCAGCTAAAATTGCAGTGGAATTAACAGAATATAGAAAATAAGAGCTTACCATTAAAAGAGGAGGAATATTGCATCATATGATAAAATTAGCTAGCACTACTAATATTTTTATTCAAAAAAGAGATCCGATGTATTTTATATTAACTGTGCCGGTACTTTATGGTGTAGAGATTGCATTAGTGACAATTGGTATTATTTATGACATGATTGCTCTTGGAGCGGTTGCTTATGTTCTTTTCATGATAACACTTTTTGGTATGAGGAAAATTAAGACTTGGTACTTACTTGCACAGTATAAAAAAATAGTAGCAGATAATCCAAAATTCGAATTATTTAAAACGATACAAGGATATGGATTTGTAATAGGTGTTGACATGAGAAATTCTAAAGTATTGCTTTTGAATATGGATAATCCCCATGTGCCTTATGTTATGCCTGGAAGCAATCTATATGATATTGGTGTATCACTAGGAGGGAAAAACTATACTAGTTTGATTATAACGGGATTTTACATAGGTGGACAACGGTTTAAGATTATTAATTTACATACACCCAAAAGAGTTGTAAGTAGTGATTCGCATAAAGCAATGCATGCAAAGGAAGATGCTAAAGAAATCATGTCACTGTTGATATATATTGGAGGTCATAAGGTAGGTTAAATTAACTTATTTTATAAGATTTTTCTTGGTATTAAAGAAAACAGTGAATTGTAAGGGGAGAAAATAATGAATAGAGAACAAATACTATCTAGAATGAAGAGTGGAAAACTATATTATGCAAATGATGAACAATTAGCAAAAGAACAACTAATGTGTTTAGATATGTTATTTGAATACAATAACCTTAAACCTAGTATGCAAAATGAAAAACATATATTGTTAGAAAAAATGTTTAAAGAAATAGGCACTGATTGTTATATTGAAACACCATTTCATGCAAATTGGGGTGGTAAAAATGTACATCTTGGAAATAATGTTTACTTTAATTTTGGAGTGACTTTGGTTGATGACACTGACATACATATAGGGAATAATGTAATGATTGGACCCCATGTAGTAATATCAACGGGTACTCATCCAATTAATATTGAGATTAGAAAAAAATCTGGGCAATATAATTTACCGATAATGATTCATGATAATGTTTGGATTGGGGCATTATCAATTATAATGCCTGGAGTTACAATTGGTAAAAATTCTATTATTGGAGCTGGAAGTATTGTAACCAAAGATATTCCACCTAATGTAATAGCAGTTGGTAGTCCTTGTAAAGTTCAAAGAGATATTAATGAAAATGATAGAAAATATTATAACATAGATCAGTTAATTGATATTGAGTAATTAGGTATTCAATTAATCAGTGAATGTATGAAATATGAAAGAGTACAATTTATTAATAATTGTACTCTTTTTGGCTGAAAAATACCATAACTGGGAAAGAGCGAGTATATTAATGAAAAAATGATATATGTGAGGATATTTACTGAAAATATTAAGATAAATATGTTAGTAAAATGGTTGAATATTACTGAAATATAGACTTGCTGTAATCATAAACATTCGTTAGTTGAAATCCCCATAATTAATCTAGATAATAATTGTATAAAACAAATGATAAAAAACGAACTTTTTCATACTAAGAAGCGTCTATATATTATCGAGTAAAATAAAATACTTAGTGATTTTTACAAAATAGCGTAAATGGAGAAAAGTAATGAATAAAACAAGCAAAAATATCTTAATTATTATAGTAACAATTTTAATGGTTTTTAGTAGTGTTGTAGGGGAGAGTGTGTTTGCAACTAACGAAACAGTAGAAACTATTGATACAACATTTGAATCAACACTAAATCAAGAAACAAACGTTGAAACTGTAACAATTGATGTAGTACCAGAAGAAGATATAACAATTGACACAATAACACTGCCAGATAATAGTGTCGTTGAAGGTAGTAATGCTACATATTCAAGTAGTGTTAACCAAGAAGTGGAATTTATTATTAGTTATACACAGTTACAAACTGATGATGAAGGAGTTACAACATCTGTTGAACTGCAAACAACAGAGACATTTTCATTTACAAAAATAAATGAGGACGTGCCAATTGTAGAAGAAGTAATTGATGAGCCAAAAGCAGTATCAAGTGAACCAAGAGAACTAAAAACAACAATCACTGTTGAAGATACAAATCCAACTGTTTGGGAAAATGACATTACAAAAACAATTACTGTTTATGCAGAATTTCCAGAAAATAATACAGAAAATAAAACATTAACAATTAATCTTGCTGAAGGATTAGAGTATCGTTCTATTGAAGTGCCAACAACATATTCAAAACCATCAAATGTGGATACAAGCATTGTAAGTTACTTACCATCTGGGGTGTTAAACTCTGCAACACAAAGTGCAGTCGTGCCAGCAAAAGAAAGCAGATCATATCGTCCAGCAACATTCGGGAATGTAGTATATACAATAAGTCCAACAACTGACTACGTTACTTATACACTTACTGTAGCAGTAGATTCAACAAGATATTATGGTGAACATGATATTGCTAATGCAATATCGTCAACAGTAACATGTGGTGATAATTCAAAAGCAGATAGTACTAGTATCAAAGCTGTGGGAAATGTAGTAACTTCTCATGGAGCTGATAAAACAGATGTATCAAAATCATTTCGTGAATTTGCATGGCAAACACCATTTTCTAGTGAAGTATACATTAGTGAAGGAGACTTTGTAGGAAAAGGAAGTACAAGAAGATTTTCTCCGACATTTGATGTAACTTCATCAAATGGAACATTTATACCTACGACAACAGAATTTACAGTGTACTACCCAGTGGGAATGGAATTTGAATCAGTAGTATACGGTTCAACATATACAAAAGAACAAATCGATAACAAGACTGGAATACCTAGTAATCTTACAATTACATATGACGATTCAACAGGGACTGTAGTATTAAAAAATACGCAACAATCAACGTCATACATCAGTGTTAATTATATTGTGCCAGAAGGAATTGAACCTGGAGAGTATTTTGTTACAGGTGTATCAAAATCAACTTTTACTACATATGACGGAACCGTGTTTACAGACATAGAAGCTAGAGCATATAATAGTAGTGATACAGTTATCGCAATCGATAAAGTAACGGTTAAAGCACTTGCTGATGCACCAGAAGTGTTAACGTTCAAAGGATATACTACATATATTGAAAGTGAATCAGATTATACATATATCGGTAGAATTGATGATAAAAACACATCAACGATTGATAGTGAACCAAAAACAGTTACTTTAGATATTAGTTCTAACTTTAATGCAAAAATGGTGCGTATCCCCGCTCAAAGTCTAACAGATGTTGATAATATCGTAGTTGAAACAACGCTGGGAAGAACCATCAATGTAGATAAAGCAGATGTGAAATATGCGTCTAATAGAATTATTATTGATGCCAATACAATTGGACTGGCATCTAATGAATACATTAAATCGGCTAGTGCAGATGTTGGTGTGTTTAAAAGTGGATATATTTCATCAAATTCTGGTGGAAATACACACTATCGTTTAGCATATGGACAAGTTATTGATAAAAATGCAGAAACATATGTTGATGTAACAATTACTACTACAGGTGAAACAGAAGGTACCAGTACTCGCAGTAATGCTGTTTATACATCAACAAGAACAACAATCGCAAGTATGAGTGCAGCATTTAAAAATGCTGGAAGTGATGTATCATTTATAACTGCTGGTGAATCATTTGATTTAGAAATTACAAATGTAAAAATATTTGATTATCCTTATGGAACACTTATGGCATTGCAAGATCCACATGTCTATATTCGTGAATCATATGGATATACAATCGATATTAATAGCATTAAATTTAGCAATGCAGCAACAGGTGAGCCAATAAATGTAAATCTAATCGAAACGTATGAATATGCAACAGTAGATGGTGTAGATGAAAAAGTATATGTATTTCAGTTACAAGATTTTTTACTTGCTAATGCAACAAACTATCCAATAGAAACGACATCATTTGATATTTCAATGTCAATGAGTACAGATATCTCAATAACAAAAACAATGTCATATGAAGTAGATGACATAATTGGTGTTGGTGGCGATGGAGTTACTGGTGGTGGTACAGGGTATAGTACATTTTTTATGGAAAATGGTGTAGATTTAAATAATACATACGACGAAAGTAACCCAAATGAAGCTGATAAAAATGATCAAATTCCATCAATATGGAATAGTAGTAACAAATCACTGGAAATCCAAAAAAATACGAATGTAGTAGTAGAAACTTTTCTTTCAGTGCAAGGGCAAGATGATCCAGTAGAACCATATAACCCAACAAATCCAAATACAGTAGTAAACTTCACACCCGGAACAAATGCAGACTATACAATTAATCTTGCAAATCAATCATCTGTAGCAGCTGATAACTTTATTATGTATGTACCAATACCTAAAGCTGATGATAATTTTGGATCATCATTCCAGGATGAAGCATTTCTATGGAACATGCAACTAACAAATGAAATTGTATTACCTGATGAAAAATACAGCATTACTTATACGAGTCAAGCAACAGAGAGTAATTACATAGATGAAAATATTTATGGAACAATAGGTGCTGATTTATCACTTAGTGATGTTAATATGGTTCGTATTGAAGTAAGCCAAACATCTGGTGGAGTATTAGAGGCAGGAGAAGAAGCAACAATTAAGGTTCCATTAAAAGTAAATGAAGAATCTGGGACAGCAGAAACAGAAGCGCGTATTGGTAAACAAAATATATATAACCCATACTATTATGTTTCAAGTTCAATTGCTGCTGGTTCAATCAAAGCAACAAGAGTAGCAACAGAACTAGTAATTGCAGAGATATCAGGTATCGCATTTGAAGATATAAATGCAAATGGTGTTTATGATGAGATTGCTGATATTGGTATAGAAAATCAAAAAGTAGAATTATACTTAAAAGATGAAAATGGAATATATCAACCTGTAGTACACCCAGAAGGACAAGATCACATCCTTACAAATGTTGATGGTCATTACACTTTTGGTGAAGATTGGAATTTATCATATGGTAATTACAAAGTTGTATTTGAGGCTAAGGAAAACCATAAATTTATTCCAGGTAATACTGGGATAAATGATTTAATTGATAGTGATGTGGATGTTAATGGAGTAATTGAAAATGTAGATCCAACAAAATTAATTTCTAGAAGTTTATTTGCTGGAAGCATTGAATACGCAGAAGCTGATTATATAAAAACAAATTTAAATGTTGTTGAGATGCTTGAATCATCAACGTATGAAATAGTATTAAGCAAGGGTAATACTCTAGATTTATCTACAAATAGCATTACTCCTGCTCATTATGATTTAATTAAGAGTACTACAAACGGATATCAGTGGACAAGCGGTGATGCTACAAAATTAGATATTAAATCTATTGCTCCAACAAATGGTAAAGTTACACTTGAAAGTAGTGCAGTAAATAATGTAGCAGCTATGACTACATCATTATCTCTTGATTTAGAAGATATGTATGGTACTACGAGTAGTGCTACTACTCCAGTAATTATCTACGATAATGCGGCATTAAAAAACAGCGATGAAAATAATGCATTGGCAGCCATTAGTACTACTATTGAGTATGATCAAGTAAATCTATTAACAAATGAACAGTTAATCCAACTAACAAAAGCTGCTGGGTTTACTATAACGGATACAACAGTTGTACCAGCAATTATCACAGTTAATGAAAGTCACTTTAATGCAATCAAGACAGTAACTAGAAGTGGTGGACTTTACCCGTTGACATTAAGTGTAGGGGATATCTCGGTCACTGTGGCAATTATTGTAGAATCAGATGAATTTCCAGTATTTAGTGGATTAGATAAAATTACTATTCCAGCAGGAACAACAGTTGACCTAGGAGTAGGAGTAACAGTAACAGACATAGAAGATACAAGTATAACATTTACATATCAACCAACAGTTACATCAACATTAACTGCGGGAACACATTATGTAGAATATACTGCAACGGATAGTGATGGAAATACAACAACATTAACAAGAGAAATCGAAGTACAAGTAAACACAGCCCCAATTATTAGTGGTGCAAATGATGTACAAGT
>CAYJEM010000076.1:0-7153 GCA_964369175.1 uncultured Erysipelotrichales bacterium
CAAGAATATATTTCTATTTTTAATAAGTAAAATATTAGGGTTAGTAACGAATAGTTATTGCCCTTTTTTTATTTATTTAACTGTAAAAAACATTATGTAACAATGTTGTGAATAATGATGAAAACATTGTAATAAAATGGAAAATATGTTATTGTTGACTAGTGTAGAAAATGGCACTTTACGTGCTTTGTGTGTAGAAAAGAGGTAAGAAAATGAAATTATCAAAAGTATTAGTATTAGCAGGATTAGCAGTTCTAATTACGGGTTGTAATAACAACGATGAAACAGCTGTGCAACCAACAGAACCTGAAGTAACATATCAAATTGTTGGAGAAAAAAGTGAACAAGCAACAAAAGTTGAGTTTAAAAATGAAACAGGAAAAGAAATCATTGGATTATCAATTAAAGCTTCAACAGATACAGAATTTCCTACAAGCATAGTAGAGGCTAGTGATTCAATTGCAGTTGGAGAAACTGTCGAACTTTATTATGCAGTTGATGAAAATCAAAGTGTTGTATCTACAGAAATCGGAGATGTTGTTGTAAATAATGGATATCAATTACAAATTACATACGCTGATGGTAGTCAAAAAGTATTAAATACAATGGTATTTAATGCTCAAAATAATGCAATTAGTTTACATGATGAAGAAGTATTATATGTAAATTACACAGATAGTGAAGGAACAGCGATAAGTACAAAAGATGGTGAAAGTGCAATTAAGGCACAAGCAGAAGCAAAAGCGGCAGAAGCGGCACAAGCAGAAGCAGCGGCGGCCCAAGCACAAGCAGAAGCAGAAGCAGCGGTGGCCCAAGCACAAGCAGAAGCAGCGGCTAAAGCAGCACAACAAGCACCAGTTACGCCAGCAGCACCGGCAACACCAGCAGCACCGGCCCAAAGTGCAGATGACTGTATCGATGCTGATGAAATAGTTATTAACTAAAAATAGGAGAACGATTTATGGTATTTAGTTCCATTGTCTTTTTAAGCGTGTTTTTGCCAGTAGTACTAATTTTGTATTATATAATGCCAAGTTTAAAAGCACGTAATATATTGCTTGTAATAGCAAGCTTGTTGTTTTATGCATATGGGGAACCAATATATGTATTCTTAATGATTTTTAGTACAATAATAAATTATTTATTCGGGGTTTTACTAGATACTCAAAACTCGAAAAAGCGAAAGTTGATTTTAATTATTGCTGTAGTGAGCAATTTAGGAATGCTTGGTGTCTTTAAATATTCAGATATGGTAATTGGAGTAATTAATGATATTAGTGGATTATCTTTACCACTTACAAATATTACACTTCCAATTGGTATTTCATTTTTTACATTTCAAGCAATGTCATATGTAATTGATGTATATCGTGGAGAAACAAAACCTCAAAAGAAATATTTAAATATCGTTTTATATATATCTTTATTCCCACAATTAATTGCGGGTCCAATTGTAAAATATCATGATATCCAAGAACAAATTGAATACCGTAAAATAAATATTTCTAGAATCTCTAATGGTGCTAGAAGGTTTATAATTGGTTTATCAAAAAAAGTACTTTTATCAAATGCAATGGCATTGATGGTAGATAGCGTATTTAATGTTGATTGGTCACAGATTTCTTGGTGGGGAGCATGGTTGGTTGCAATTGCGTATATGTTACAAATTTATTTTGATTTTAGTGGATATAGTGATATGGCAATTGGTCTAGGAAGAATGTTTGGATTCGAGTTCTTGGAGAACTTTAATTATCCATATATTGCTACGAGTATTCAAGATTTTTGGAGAAGATGGCATATTTCTCTTTCAACATGGTTTAAATTATATTTATATATACCATTAGGTGGAAACCGCAAAGGAAAAGTCAAAACATGTTCAAATAAATTAATCGTATTTTTTGCAACAGGTTTATGGCACGGTGCAAGCTGGACGTTTGTTTTATGGGGGTTATGGCATGGGCTATTTTTGTTGTTAGAAGAATGGTTACCATTAAAAAAACTGCCAAGACCACTAGGGTACCTATATACAATGCTTGTTGTATGTCTAGGTTTTGTTATCTTTAGAGCTACAACACTAGAACAAGGATTAGCAGTTATACAAACAATGTTTACAGGTGGAACAGGAGTCCTAGATTATCAAATTATTAATTTTTTAACACCACTATTTGTAGTTACATTTATTGTGGCAGTTATTGGGAGTGTGCCATTATGGCATGGATTACGTGATAAAATTAAAACTAATGTAAAAATAAACAATATCTTTAGTGTGTCAAGTTATGTTGTAGCATATGGGTTATTAATTCTAAATATTATTAGCTTAGCTGGTGGTATGTACAATCCATTTATATACTTTAGATTTTAGGAGCGAAATAATGAAGAGAAAAGTTCAATATCTATTTTTGGTTTTATTTTTAATAACGTTATGTGTTCCATTAGGGGGCATGTTGTTTTATACTAGTGATGCTAAAATTGAAAACCGTGAGCTAGCATCATGGCCAACATGGAGCAATGAAGATGGGTTTAATACTTCTTACCTTAGTGAAATGGGTTCGTATTTTGAAGATTATTATGCTTTTAAACAAGAGTTAATATCTATAAATGCCAGTATTCGTAGTAGCTTATTTCAAACAGGGTCATCACAAGTGATTTTAGGTAAAGAGGATTGGTTATTTTATCAAGGGACTTTAGAAGATTTTCAAGGAACGAATGTTTTAAGTGATCGACAAGTAAGTAATATCACACATAATTTAAAGCTTGTTCAAGATAATGTTGAAGCAAATGGTGCTATCTTTGCGTTTACAATTGCACCAAATAAAAATAGTCTGTATCCACAGATGATGCCAGATTATACGATTTATACTGATAACCAAAAAAATTATCAAAAAGTAGGAAATGCATTGGTTGAAGGAAATATTAACTATATAAATTTATATGATGCATTTAATAGTGTAGATACACCATTGTATCTAAAGAAAGATTCACATTGGAATGGAAATGGTGCAATGCTTGCATCAAATACAATTCTTAGTGGATTAAATAAAGAAGTAAATAACTATGAAGGATTTACTCCAGAAATAGTTGCTAGTGTTGATGGTGATGTAAATGAAATGTTATATTCAAGTGCTGCAACAAGTGAGGAAGACTATAGTTATCAATTAGCATATACATATCAAGAAGATACTAATGTTGAAACGTATATGGATGAATGGATTGAAACCTCAAATCCTGATAAAGATGGAACATTATTAATGTATCGTGATTCTTTTGGAGAATCTTTGACACCATTTTTAGCACAAGAAATGAATAAATCATATTTTTCAAGATATACACCGTATTATATTGATCAAATGCATCAATACCGACCTGACTATGTAGTTATAGAAATAGTTGAAAGAAATATTATTGATTTATTAGAAAAAACACCAATTATGCAAACAACATCGATTGTTCCATTTATATACCAAGAAATTGATAGTCAATCATCAATTAATATGGTAGTAGATGGTGGCTATCTAATTATTGAAGGGCAAGTTGATAAAACACTTCAAAAAGATGATAACCATGTATATGTAGAAATAACAGATAGCCTTACTGGGCAACAATATGTATTTCCAACTTTTTTTACAAGTGATGAAGACGGAAATGAAGGATATCGTGTATATATTAACAAACAAATTGTTCTTAAAGGAACAACAGTACGTATCTTAGTTTCAAATAGTGAGGGGAACTTTGCTGTTGAAGAAGTGGTCAGTGAAATTGAATAAAGGGGGATGGTGTAGCAATACATCTAACAAACATGAAAAAAATAGTTATTAGTCTGTTAACGATTATGTTAAGTATGCAAGTACTTGGACCAATTGTATCAATCCAAGCTTATGATGAAAGTGATACAAGTAATGAAGAAGTGTTACCAAATGATAGTAGTGAGGCACAAGTACCTGCTAATATAAGTGAAAAAGGTGATGATAAAGCAGGAAGTGTAGATACATTTAAAGTAACAAATGTATCAAATACAAATCAAACATACACAATTTCATATACAAGCGATGCTTTAGCATCAATGAAAGAAGTATCGTTTGCGATGTGGTCATCAACAAAAGGTCAAGATGATTTGAAGTGGGCAGTTGCTTCAAAGAATGCAAATACATGGACATATAATTTGCAAGCTAAGGATTTTAAATCTACAGGGCAAATGGAAGTTCATATTTATGCAAAAGACAGTAGTGGGAAATCAGTATTCATTACAAAAGATGTATTTACAATTGAAAATACAATAACTGCAAAAACAGTAATTTCAAATGTGAACAATACAAATGGAACGGCAACAATTACGGTTACACCAACGGTTGTAACAGCAGGTGTAAAAACTGTTTCAATTCCAGTTTGGAGTAAAAGTGATCAAAGTGATTTAGTATGGTATCAAGCAGTTAAGCAAGCAAATGGAACCTATGTTGCTAGTATGAATGTTAAAAATCATGCTAATAATGTTGGTACATATAATATCCATACATATGTAACTAATAACTTAGGAACCATGGTAAATACTTCTGTTCAAACAGTAAATGTAAATGCTGCAGTTGCTAAGATGGAGATTGCACCATATGGTTCTCAAGAACGCTATTATGATGTAACAATTAGTGATGGGATTAACACAAATAACAATCCAGTACTATTAGCAGTTTGGAGTACAACAAATGGGCAAGATGATTTACGTTGGGAAACTACAACAAATAGTAGTAATGAATATACTCATAGAATAGATATTAATAAGTATAAAACACCTGGTGAATATAATGTTCATGCATATGTAAAAAATACAAATGGAACAATGACTTTTATTTCTAAAGATACTTTTTCAGTAAATAATTTACCAAGTGTAACAGTATCAACGACTCCAGCTACCTTAGGGTATGAAGTAATAATTGAAGCAGAGTCAACAACATCAATTACTTCAATGCTAGTGCCAGTGTGGACTACTAGTAATCAAAGTGACTTGGTTTGGTATACTGCAACAGCGCTTGGAAACAATACTTTTAAAGTGAATATTATCCCATCAAACCATAAAAACTTATATACTACATATAATATTCATGTATATACAACAATGAGTAATGGTATCTTTGCATGCTCTAAAGAGACTACGTATAAACCAACACTTAATGTCGAGTCATTTACAATCACAAATATTTCTAATAAGAGTGAAAATTATAGCTTGTCGCTAGCAAGTAGCTCTTTAGCACCAATGAAAGAAGTTATGTTTGCAATATGGAGTACAACAAATGGACAAGATGATTTAAAGTGGGTTAGTGCGACTCGAAGCAGTAATACATGGGGGTCTACTATAGCGATTAAAGATTTTAAGTCAACTGGAAACTATATTGTACATGCTTATGCAAAAGATAGTGCTGGTAATCAAGTTTTTGTAGCAGAAAAAACATTTACAGTAACATCGACAATAGAGGCAACTACAAAAATTACAAACATTAATCAAAGTAGTGGCAACGCATCGGTGGTAGTTACACCTACAATTGTAACTAGCGGTGTAAAAAGTGTATCAGTAGCAGTTTGGAGTAAAAGTAATCAAAGTGATTTAGTTTGGTATTCAGCTATAAGACAAGCAAATGGTACATATGTTGCATCAATAGATGCAGCAAAACATGGTTATAATAGTGGAACATATCAAGTACATTCGTATGTTGCGAATAACTTTAATGATACAAAAAACACGTCAACAGATACTGTTGAGTTTACATTACCAGAAAATACAGTTGCAATTAAAGATAAATATAACAATGAAATAATATATCAAATTACAACAACAACGACACCACAACTTGCTGGTAACAATGTATCTATAGCTGTGTGGAGTGAAGTTGGCGGACAAGATGATTTGATTTGGTATTCTGGAAATAGGACAGCTCAGACAAATGTTTATACAACGGATGTTGCTATTAATAATCATAAAACTGGTGGAAACTATATTGTTCATGTTTATGCTCAAGATGGAAGTGGTAAGACTATCCAATTAGCTCAAAGTAGTTTTACGGTATCTACGCCAAGCGCAAAAACAACAGTTACAAATATAAATCCAGAGACAGGAACTTTTAATGTGAATGTAGAAGTTACAGACGCCCCAGCAGGTGTTGATAAAGTGAATGTAGCTTTATGGACAACAAGTAATCAAAGTAATTTGGCATGGTATGAAGCAAAATTAGTATCTGGAAATATATATTCATTTACAGCTAATGTAAACAATCATGAAAATATTGCTGGAATATATCATGTTCATACATATATATCGCAAAAAAATGGTACAGAACAAAAGGCAAATGAAGGAACGGCGGCTGTTTCATTATCAAACCATCTAGGTGTGTATAAAGTAAGTGATGGAAAGTATCGTGCAACACTAACAAATATTGCTGCAAACGCGACTAAAGTAGATTTTGCAGTTTGGAGTCAAGTGAATGGACAAGATGATCTAGCATGGTACGAAGCAACAAAATCAGGAAATGTTTACTATGTTGATATTGATACAACTGTATTTGGAGATCCAGGTACGTTTGAATTGCATGCTTACATGACTGTAGAAAGTAATCAGTCACTTGTTAAGAAAACAACATTTAGTGTAAGTCAAAGTGAAGTGTATTCACCTGCAAAAAGATATATACAACAACAAGCCAATACTTACATGACAAATTTAGGGACACGAGATTTGCACACATTGTTTGATTGGGTAGCAAATAATGTAACATATGTCGAAAACCCAACACATGTGATTGCGCGAAGTGGCTTTACACGCGAAGAAACATATGCAGCCATGGGATTTGAATCATTACATGGAAATTGCTATGTATCTGCAGCAATGTTTGCTGCATTTGCTAGAGAACTTGGCTATGATGCAAAATATATAGAAGGTGGAGTGCTTTTACAAAGTGGATATGCAAACCATGGATTTGTCGAAATTACAATTAATGGAACATCATATATTTGTGATCCAGAAATGCAAGGTACATTGCCACAATATAACTTATATATGCAACCTAAAAGTAATACGATATTAACATATCGTTATCATCAATAGAAACAAAAGAGAGCATAATTTTGCTCTTTTTTCTTTTCGATTTATGAAAATATACAATGTTCAATATGAAAT
>CAYJEM010000077.1:0-7035 GCA_964369175.1 uncultured Erysipelotrichales bacterium
CGCGACCTCCGCCGTGACAGGGCGGCATTCTAACCAACTGAACTACCAGACCATAATATGCAATTTAAATGGCGGAGACAGAGGGATTTGAACCCTCGCGCCAGTTTCCCGACCTATACCCTTAGCAGGGGCACCTCTTCAGCCACTTGAGTATGTCTCCAACGATTGCTTATTTATAATACCATAATGAAAAATGTAATGCAATATTTTTTTTAAAAAAGGACAAAAAATATTAAAGCATTAAAATATAATTCCTACTATTCTTATGGTAGAATTAAATTATGAGATGTGCAGTAGGAATTCGATGTAGAAACAATGAAAGGAGGAAGTTGTTTTGAAATACGATTTTGATATTGCAGTTATAGGTGGGGGTAGTGGTGGTTTGGTTGCTGCGTCACTTGCTAAGTCGATGCAAGCAAGAGTATTGCTTATTGAAGGTGGAAAAATGGGAGGAGACTGTCTTAATTATGGCTGTGTACCTAGTAAGACGTTTTTAAAATCAGCGCACTTATTTAAAGAAATGAAAAAAGCTTCAGACTATGGAATAATAATAAATGATGCAACAGCTTCAATTCCTCAAGTAATGAGTAGAGTTAATCAAGTAATTGAAAGCATTGCTCCACATGACTCTGTTGAAAGGTTCGAGTCAATGGGTGTTGAAGTAATAAAAGGAATAGCATCAATTGTGGATGAACATTCAGTATTGGTAAATGATAAAGTGTATTCCTCAAAAAGAATTATAATAGCAACCGGGTCTGCTCCAGTTGTTCCAGGTATACCTGGGTTAAAGGATGTGAATTATTATAATAATGAAACTATTTTCTCACTATCTTATACTCCTAAAAAAATGATTGTTTTAGGAGCAGGGGTTATTGGTTTAGAATTAGGGCAAGGGTTTGCATGTATGGATATTGATGTTTCAATAGTTGATCACTCATCTATGCTATTTGCAAAAGAAGATAGTGATGTTGGGGAAGTAATGTTGAAAGAGTTTATAAATGATGGAATGCACTTTCATTTAGGAACGTCAATTACAAGAGTATATAAAAAGGATGAAAATATTATTGTTGTTATAAAAAAAGATAATCAGGTTACAGAGTTAGAATGTGATACATTATTTGTAGCATTAGGAAGAAAACCAAATGTTGACTCTTTGCAACTTAAAACTGTTGGCATCAATCAAACAGAGCGTGGGTATATTGAGGTGAATCAGTATTTACAAACTTCATTGCCAAGTATTTATGCAATCGGGGATGTGGTAGGACAATACCAATTCACACATATTGCTAGTTATCATGCAAGTGTTGCAGTAAAAAATGCTTTATTAATTAATAAATTTAAAACATCTTATTATAACGTGGCATGGACTACATATACATCACCAGAAGTTAGTCATGTTGGAATGTTAGAAGTAGAGGCTAGAAAACAGAATAAAAAAATATCAGTATATAAACTGCCAATATCTCAAAATGATCGTTCTAAAGCACAAGATGATATGGTTGGGTTTATAAAAGTTATTCTAGATCAGAACTCGATTGTTATAGGAGCGACAATTGTTTCGAATATTGCCGGTGAACTGTTACCATTGTTAAGTTATATGGTTACACATAAAAAGAAGGTAAATACACTAATGAATGTTATTTTTCAATACCCAATTCAAGGAGAAATACTTAAGACAGTAGGTTTGGAAGTGTTTAAAGATAATGTAAAAAAATGGCAGGTGTCACTTCTTAAGAATATAGTACAAAGGTAGGGGAAAAGGTTATGCTTGATACAAAAACACGTAGTTATTTTCAAAAGAGGTTTGATCAAATTGCAGTATATACCCTATTAGTTAAGTTGTCGCCAAATATGATTACTGTTATCGCGTTTGGTGTAGGGATACTAGCAGCTATTTTATTAGCATTTTCAAATATGTATGTAGCTATCATATTACTTTGGGTATCTGGACTATTAGATGTACTTGATGGAACGGTTGCAAGAATCACAAATCGTTCTTCAGCGTTAGGTGCCTACTTGGACATGATTTTTGATAGAATGGTAGAAGCTGCAATTATTTTTGGTTTTTATATTGTGTTACCACAATATTCATTACTTTATTTATTGTTTTTTGCAGCTGTGTTGTTTAATTTTACAACATTTATGCTCGCAGGGAATTTATTTAAAAATACTGGTATGAAAAGTATGCATTATGATATTGGAATTGTTGAAAGGACAGAAACATTCATTGTATTTACATTAATGATGTTGTTTGTTAGTTATTTATCTATATTTTTAGTAATTTTCATTATTTTAACTTTTCTTACTGGTATCTATCGTATGTATCGTATTGTTCAATATGTATCAACAAAGGAGTAAAATTTATGAAGTGGAAAATACTTGTTGCAATTATATTTGTAGTTGTAGTTATTTTGTTAAAGGATTATATTTCAATTGATGCTATTTTGAGCTTTATTGAGTCTATTCGTGCAAACCAACTTGCTCCATTTATATTTGTTGTTATTTATGCTTTTGCGGTTACAATTGCTATTCCAGCTGTTGCTTTTACATTATTAGCTGGTTCTATATTTGGTTTTTGGTGGGGGATGCTATTGGTGATTATTGCTTCAAACATAGGATGCCACCTATCTTATTGGATTGCTAAGTTACTTGGAAAAGATTTTGTTTTACGATTTATAAAAGAAGGTTCATTTTTAGAAAGTGCAACTAAAAAAGCAAAAGATAACGGTTTTATATTTATGATGTATGCAAGACTTATACCTTTATTTCCGTTTGTTGCAGTAAATTATTTGTCTGGTATAATTGATATTAAATACCGTCACTATGCAATAGCAACATTAATAGGAATGATTCCAGGAACAGCGGTATATACATATTTAGGATATAGTGCCTCATCCATACAAGATAATCCATTAGGGATAGTAGTTTCAATTGCGATACTTGCATTGTTTACTATTATTGTTACAGTCGTTCAAAAAATAAAATCAAATAAGCTAACATAGTTTTATAAAAGTTTGTTACTTGACAGTAAAATATGTTATAATACTTTTAACAATGAAGCTATTAAATAGCTTCATTTATTATTGTTAAAGGAGGGATGCTATATGTCATATAAGCAATCAGTGATGAATGTAAAAATGGTTATTATTCATTTAGATAGTGGTTTGTTTAATTTGAATATGTTACGTTTTAAATATATAGAAAATATATTTAAAAAATATAATGTTAATGTAACAATTGATGAATATGTTGATAGCATTCAAACATTTAATACAATGTATAGTTCTATGGATGAACGTATTGATAATAAGGAGTTGTTTGATTTAGTTGAGAAAAATGTATATCGCTATGTAATGGCTAGGCCAAATATTGTTAAAGATGGTGTAGAAGAGTTATTACATTTTTTAGATCAAAAAAAGATACATGTTGCAGTTGTTAGTTCTTTCAAAGCAAAAAGAGCTGTTCAGTATTTACAACTTACAAACCTCTATAAATATGTTGATTTTGTTATCGGTGGTGATAGTAATTTATCAATTGCAGATGGACAAATGTATAATAAAATAATTGAAACTATGAATGTGCCTAGTAAAGAGTCATTAGTTGTTGCAAATGATAGTTATATGGTTGCAGGTGCAAATTTTTGTAAAATGCCTGTAGTTTATATTGAGGATTTAATTAAAGATAGTAATCAAATAAAAGATAATGTATATCAAATTGCAAAAAATAATTTAGATCTAATTAATGTTCTTTTATTTGCTAAATATGATGATTTAGAAATATACAGTAATATTTTAGGTTTTACAACAGATATGACAAAAGCAATGTTAAAGACTAAATACCTGGAGTTAATTAATCGATATCGAAATGATGAAGATTTGTTATCTTTGGTTGAGCGTACATATCAACATTATAATTCTTTGTGTGATGAGCATACTACTCTAAAAGAAGAAACAATAATTGATAATGATGAAAAGAAAAAAGACAGAATTGAAACAAATTTTGAAGGGCGATTATTTGACACAGTTAGCCCAGTAGGTAAAAGTTTTTCATTTAATGATGAGGGAATTAAAGAAAAAAATGTTGAAGCACTAAAGCCAAGAAGTTCGATAATCGATTCAATTACCCCACTACAAAAAGGAGAGTATTCAACTGAAACTCCAGCTGTGCATCAAGGAAAAACAGTTACTAATACTATCTGTGAGCCACAAAAGAAAAGTGATAGTGTATTAGGCGTAACATTAAAAGAAAAAACGGATGTATATTTAGAAAATCAAGGGGTACAAAATGTTTTAACAGATGATTTTAAACAACAAGCCTCATCGCTAAGTGAAATGATTGATCAGATTAATAATGAATCTTCATCAGAGGTAAAAAAAGATAATATTGAACATACAAGTCATCTTAGAAAAGCTGATTTTAATGAATATAATAAAGATTATAAAAATGAAGATGTAGTAATAGAGTCTGCTACAATTATTGATATTGTATTTGATGGAGTCATTAACTCAATTTTATTTGTATTTGTATGTCTTGTTCTTAGATTAGTGTTTTTAGATTACATTAATGATATCACGATAATTAAAGTGGTAGTTGACTATACATTTGGTTTATTTGTGCAATTTATACAAATGATGGCACAAGTTATTGTTGATAGTTTACATGCAGTTATTTCATCAATTCCAAATTATCAGACACTTCAAACAGGAGACTATGTGTTGTCATCAATGGCTGTGGAGTTAATATTGAGTATTATTTGTATTGCATTAATATATATTATAATTAATGTGGTTATTTTAAAAATAAAAAAAGGAGATCGTAATGCAAAAGATATTAAAACTAGATAAAAAAGTATCATTTTTTATGATAGAACATTATCATAATCATTTTGTTAACGGCTTCTTTAAAATCATTAGTAGTAGTGGCGATTTTGGTTTGGTTTGGATAGCAATGTCAATTATTCTTATGAATTTCGAACGAACTGAACAAGTTGGTCAGGATGTCTTAGTGGCGATATTTGTCACTACATTAATTGGTCAACTAACAATTAAGTCAATTGTAAAAAGAAAAAGACCTTGTCATATTTATCCTGATGAGCGTATGTTAATTTCGATTCCAGTGGATTATTCGTTTCCTTCTGGACATACAAGTTGTAGCTTTGCTTGTTCAATTATTATTATGGAATTAAATGTGTATGTTGGTGTATTTTGTCTGTTGTTTAGTGCTGTTATGGGGATATCTCGAATATTTTTGTTTGTACATTATTTATCGGATGTTGTATGCGGTGCACTTTTAGGGACTACGATAGGAATTATTTTATTAATGGTTTTATAAGCGTAAACAAAGGAGAAATATTATTTCTCCTTTTTAATATAAATGTGTTGGATAGCAATGATTGTCTTAGCATCAATAATTTTTCCTTCTTGAATCATTGCATAAGCATCACTAATTGGTACCTTGATAACGTTAATAAATTCGTCATCATCCCCGGGTAATGGGTTTTCTACTTTTTGTAACTCTAATCCATGGTAGATGTATAAAATTTCATTACAGTATCCTGGTGTTGGTAAAGCTTTTGTAATAAGCTCTAGCTTTGAGCAAGTATAACCTGTTTCTTCTTCAAGCTCACGCTTTCCACAAATCATTGGGTCTTCACCTATTTCTAATTTACCTGCAGGTATTTCTAATGTATAGATGGCATTTGGGTATCTGAATTGTTCTACAAGTAAAATACAGTCGTCAATAATGCCAATCACTCCTACGCCACCATTATGACAAACAACTTCACGTATTGCGATGTTTCCATTTTGCACTTCAACTTCATCTCTATATACTTTTATTATTTTCCCATCATATAGTAATTTGCTTGATAATTGTTTTTCCAAAATATATCTCCTTTTTTCTTTCGTATAGTATAACATGTATTTTTTTGTTTTTCTATCATATTAGCCCGACTCGAACTTGATACTTTGAATAGTATGTAATTGTAGGAGGTGAATTTATGAGTCAAAAGGATATTTATAAGCTGCAGTTTGGTGAAGAAGTATCAATTATTGATACCCAGGAGTTAGTGCAAGACTTAACCCTAGATACAGTTGAAATTGGTTATACTGGGGGAGTGTCTGGGATAGTTGTTAATGGTGATGGTACTCCAGTTAATGAGGCTACTGTAAAAGTGTTCGATAATAACTTTACACCAATTAAGCATACTATGACAGATGGTGAAGGAAAGTACAATATTTCAGGTCTTGAGGCGGGCACATATGTAGTGCACGCTATCAAAGATGGTTATAGTTTATCAAAGAAAATTACAGTAGCGGTAAATGATACTCTTGTTGAAATTGATGAACTAACAATTACGATGAATGCAGTTATCTCAAGGGGAATATTATACGGGATAGTTTATAGTAAAATGAATGTACCACTAAGTGCGGTTGAAATTACACTATCACAAATTGTTGATGAAGAAGAAGTTATTATATCGCAAGCGGTAAGTGCAACAGATGGGGAGTATATGATTTATGATATTGAACCAGGTCGTTATCAATTATATGCTGTAAGTGAAGACTATTTCTTAGATGAGAAAGTAGAAGTTGTTATAAGTGCTAGTACAAATACAAAAGAGTATTTATATTTATCACGTAGAAATACTGCTAAACAAGGAACTATCAATGGATATATTCGTGATCGAATAACATTAGCGCCACTTGCTAATGCATGTGTTGGGCTATATGACATCAGTGTCGAAGGAGAAGAAAATCTCGTATCAATTACGTTTACTGATCGTGAAGGTAAATACTTCTTTGGGCATGTAACTCAGGGGAAATATATCGTTAAATCGAAAGTAAGTTCATAATGATTGATGTATATGGTTTATCTGCTTCTAGTGGTTTTTGTATCATTGATATTCAAGAAAAATTTATATCTCTACTTTTGAGTAGAATAACTATTCAAAAGTGTGACACCATGTATTTTGTATTGCTTCTCTATATTATATGTTTATTAATATATCGATTTAGAAATGAAAAAGGGTATTGC
>CAYJEM010000078.1:0-6964 GCA_964369175.1 uncultured Erysipelotrichales bacterium
AAAAAATGGAATTTATTGAAAAAATATTTACAAAAAGAAGTACTAATATTTCAGCTTTATATGCGATGGGAAGCATGTTTATAAGTTTATTATTAATGTTAGTATTACCATCAATGTATGCATCACTGTCGATGCTTATTATGATTATGTTTTATACGAGTTTAGGGTGTATGGCATTTACAATTGGATATGGAGTAAAGTTGATTGCTCTAGATAAAGTTAGATCACCAGTGTTATATGTTTATTTAGCTGGATATGCATTTGTACTGATTATCGGATATGTTTATTTAAGTCCAATTATTTCAGCATTATCAATGGCATCATTATTATTTGGAGGAGCAATAACAGATTTTTCATCAATTATTGCACTTGTAGCCTATACAGCAATTGGGGAAACATTTGTCGTATTTGTTATTTTATTATGTATTATTAGTGCAATTATGTTTGTGCTTACTATACTTGTTGCTACAAATAAATTATCAATTGGAGATCCAAAAGATGAGGGGATTAGCCAAAAAATTGATGTTGCTGCAATTGTAGCATCATTAAAAAATCCAATTGTCTTAAAGATTGTTGGAGGTTGCCTTGTAGCTGTTGTTTTATTTGTTGGTGGTATATTTGTAATTGACATGTTAAATACAAAAACAATTGATGCAATGACACCAGTTACTATTGAATTTAGTGGTTATGATGGTGAAGGTGTTGCTAAAATCACTGAAGGTGAATTTGAATATGATAAAAAGGACTTTGATCAAGTATCATTTGTTAGATCAATTGAATATGAAATTTCACAAGATGATGAATTATTTAATCAAGATGAAATTACTATAAAAGTTATTTATGATGAAGAAGAAGCAGAGCGTTTAAACATTAAAGTAACAAATACAGAAAGAGTTGTAAAAGTAGAAGGATTAAAAGAGGTGTTACGTTCAGTAGACCAACTTCCACCTGAAACACTAGAAGAGCTAAGAACAAATGCAAAAAAAGAAGCAGAAGATGATGTATATAGCTTAGCTGATGGATACACAGTAGAATTAATAAGTGAGCATATTGCTTCAGATCCAGTAGATGGTGGAATTAAAGCAGGATATGTTTCATACTATAAAGCAACAGGACTTGAAAAAACATATTTTTCTAGCGATGAGCCAGAGCAAGCAGGAGTTTTAATTCGTGTTTCTACTGGGCATGTTGATTTAGATGAGTTAGATGATATTGATTTATATTCAACAAATCTTACAAGAACATTGGAAGATATTGATTCTAAATATGCTTCATCACTTGAAGATTTAAAAGAAGATTATAAAATAGTTGATGAAATAAAATAAAATATTATATAAGTAACATTACGCATTTAGGCATGATGTTACTTTTTATTATTGTTGATATATTGTACCTATATTGCTTCTAATAATGTATCATGATAGAATACTTTTAAAAGAGATAAGGAGAAAAGGTATGCTAAAAAAGATAATTTGTACAATACTTACAATAATTATTGTAGTAGTTGGCTTTTATGGTGTAAATCATATGTTACATGTCGATGATTTACCAGTTTTAGGATATCATAATGTCGTATCAAACCAAGAAAAAGAAACAACATATAAAGATGATCGCTATGCAATTAGTGAATCAATGTTTACTCAACGTATGCAGTATTTATACGATAATAACTATAAAACACTTACGATGGAAGAAGTTGCAGATTATTATTATAATGGTGTAGATATTCCTAAAAAAAGTGTCGTAATTACATTTGATGATGGATATCGAAGTGTTGATACATTAATAAAACCAATCTTGGAAAAGTATGATTTTTGTGCTACAACATTTGTGATTGGTAGTAATGCTCAAATGCATAGTCCAAATTATTTAGGTTTAGAAGAACTGGTAAATGATGAAACTATGGAGTACTATAGTCATACTTATAACTTGCATACAGTTGACGAGGTTAGTCATAAAAAGAAAATTGAAACCTTAACAAAACAACAACTACAAGAAGACTTTGATAATAATCCTGTAGATTCAAAATACTTAGCTTATCCTTATGGTGTAAGTACTCCGTTAGCTAGAGAAGTAGTGAAAGAAAATAATGTAATACTAGCTTTTGGTTACAACAAATTACATAATGTATCACCAGATGATGATGCTACTGATTTGCCACGATATATGATTGTTGATATTACCCCATATGTTGTATTTGTGGACTTTGTTGAGTAAATTATGTTCTACTAGTACAAGCATCCCCATATAGTTGTATGGGGGTGTTTTTCTATGAAAAGAGTAATCGTACTATTACTGTGTATTCTGGTGAGTCATGACGTAGTATCTGCAATTGAATTTAGTGGTCGTAGTTATGTTGTATATGATGCATCGTCTAATCAGGTACTAGAACAAAAAGATATGAATCATGTTCAAAGTGTAGCATCAATATCTAAAATAATGACAGCTATTATTGTTATTGAAAATGCTTCGCTAGAAAGTGAAGTAATTGTTGATGAAATTATAAATGAAGCTTGGGGAAGTGCAATCTATATACATATAGGCGATGTAATTACAATACAGGATTTACTATATGGTTTGATGCTTAGAAGTGGTAATGATGCAGCATTGATGCTTGCAAAAAGTGTTGGCGAAGATGTTGAAACATTTGTTGAATTGATGAACCAAAAAGCAATAGAAATAGGTATGAATAACACAAAGTTTAATAATCCTTCAGGACTTGATGAAGAAGATGATGGGAATTTATCATCTGCTTATGATATGGCAATCTTAATGGATTATTGTATGGATAATCCTATTTTTCGAAAAATCGTTGGAACAAGCTCTTATAAACGATTAGATGGTAATGGCACATGGACAAATAAAAATCGTTTACTTGAGGAGTATGAATATTGTATAGGTGGTAAAACTGGCTATACAACGAAAGCTAAAAGAACATTAGTTACTTTAGCAATGCAAGAAAATACGGAATTAATTGTAGTAACAATTAATTGTGGAAATGATTTTGAATTTCACAAGGATCGTTTTATTCATTATTTTGAAAACTATCAAAGAATAAAGCTTCATGCTAAAGGAATTCTTCAAGAAGAAGATGAAAGATATATTTTACCAAATGATGTATTTATTGATGTACTTCCAAACGATACAATAAAAACAAGTGTTATCGATGGTAAACTAATTATTTCAAGAAATGATCAAATTATTGAAAGTTACCAATTAGAAGATGCAAACCTAATGAATAGTATAATAACACTACTACAAGGATTGCTATATGGCTAATGTATTCTTATATGGTATTTTTATATGCACGATTGTAGGTATATTTACAGGAAATAGTACATTTATGTTTGATGCAATATTAGATACTCCAAAAAGTACTTTAGAAATAGTAACAACACTTATATTAAGTGCTTGTTTATGGAATGGTGTATTATCTGTAATTAAGGCATCAGGTATGTTGAATATTATAAGTATTTGTACAAAACCAATATTACGTTGGATTTATGGATGTGAGATAGCTGGAGATTTATATGTGTATCTATCAAGTAATTTTATAGCAAATTTACTTGGGCTTGGGGCACTTGCTTCTATTAGTGGTTTACAAGCAATGCACTTAATGCAAAAAAATAACCCAAACAATACGATGCCAACAAAACAAATGTTACTACTGGTTGTTGTTAATACAACGGGGTTATCAATTATTCCAACGACAATGATGACATTACGTCATCAAATGGGATCTAATAATCCAGTAGGGTTCTTTCCATATAATTTTATAATTGGAATGGTAATAACAATTATAGGAATAGTTATTACTAAAGGAATAACTAGAAATGGATAAAATTATTATTATCATACTAGCTATTACAATGCTTCAAGCAAAAATAAAAAAAGTAGATGTCTTTAAAGAATTTATTAGTGGTGTAAAAGAATCTATGCAACTAGTACTTAGCATATTTCCAACAATGATGGCATTTATGTTTCTATTATCATTATTATTATCATGTGGAATATTACCAATTATCCAATCTATATGTAACAATCTATCTGTATCATTGCAACTACCAATTGAAATCTTTATGGTTATGGTACTAAGGCCATTTTCATCTAGTGGTGCCCTAGCGTTAACTACCAATATTTTTAATCAATATGGCATAGATAGTAACATTTCGTTGTTATCGTCGATTATCCAAACAGGTAGTGATACTACATTTTATGTTGTTGCACTGTATTTTGGTAGCATTGGAATAACAAAATATCGCTTTGCATTAAAACTCGGTCTTTTTCTAGATTTTATTGCTTGTATGTTTGCACTTATTTGTTTTTATCTATTTTTGTAAGTTTATATAAAAAGACAAACTTAATTTGTTTGTCTCTTTTTCATTCTTTGCCAATTAATAAAACCATATAAATCATTTAATAAAAACATTGTAAAACAGGCCACCATTGGCAAATATGTAGGAGTTGTAATACTTGCAAGGATCCATAACACAATTAAGACAATATCATTTGCCATATATCCAAGTGCGTAGTAAGGACTACGTAAATAACTAAAACTTGCAGCAATAAAACTAGTAGTAACTGATAATGTACTAAACCCTAAATTTGTGGTATTAAAATATTTTAAAATAAAGTAGAAAATACATGTAACAATTATCGATAACACAAATACTAAAATAACTTGCCAAGTTTTTAAATTCTTAATTTCAACTTCATGACTATCTAAATATGGATTCTTTATCCATGATGCAAGAGCAATAGCAGCCATTGGTAATGTCATACATAAATAGGTTAATAACTCACCGTAGTATTGAAAAAAGAACGAAATAAAACCATAAATAATACAAAAAATAATTGTTAATACTTGTCCGATATAATGTCCTTTTGCTAGAAATATTAAAGCACTAACACCAATTAATGATGCAATTAACGTTATATAATCTTTGGATGTTGGAATCATATAGGAAATTATAATAATAACAGTAGAAAAGACCCATAAGCATCTTTCAAACACTGAAAGTTTAGGAAAATGTTTTTTCATATATACCTCTTAAATTTGTATTTGTATATAAATTGTAGCATATTTTCATATTTTGTAAATCATATTGAAATACTGTGCGATTCATGATATTCTACTTCCTAGAGAAAAGGGGAGAGAAAATGAAAGAATATATAGCTTTATGGAAAAACTATTTTAACTTTGGGGCACGTACTACTTGTCGTGGGTACTGGATGGCAATGCTTGTAAACATTGTTATATCATTCTTATTTGGACTTATTATAGGAATGGTACCAGCTATGGCACCACTTGTGGGAGTTTACTCACTAGCAATATTTATTCCAGGTCTTGCGATTACTGTTAGAAGACTTCGTGACGCTGGAAAAGAGTGGTATTGGATATTTATAACGCTTATACCATTTGTTGGAGCTATTTGGTTTATAGTTATTCTTGCATCAGGTACAAAAAGTACATTAGATGTTGAAATCGTATAGAAAGTCTTGTAAAAGACTTTTTTTAGTTGGAATTTTATTCAATTAACAGTATAATGTTTACAAAGTAGGTGAAATAATGGAAAGATTACAAAAAGCAATAGCAGCTAGTGGTTATACTTCAAGAAGAAAAGCAGAAGAACTAATCGTTCAAGGTAAAGTAGAAGTAAACGGTAAAGTCGTAAAAGAGTTAGGTACTAAAGTAAAAAGTGGTGACTATATAACAGTAGAAGGTAAACAAATTATTGGAGAAAACAAAGTATATTATGTTTTCTATAAACCAAAATCATGTGTATGTACCTTAAGTGATGAATTTGATCGTCAAAAGGTAACAGATTACTTTACTGACATAGATGAGAGAATTTACCCAATTGGTAGATTAGACTTTGATACAACAGGTATTTTATTAATGACAAATGATGGTGAATTCGCAAATATGATAATGCACCCAAGAAATCATTTAGAAAAAATTTATGAAGTATCAATTAAAGGGTTAATTAATGGAGAAACATTACATAAACTTGAAAAAGGTGTGTATTTAGAAGGTGTAAAAACATTACCTTGTAAAATCAAGGTAGTAAATAAAGATATGAAACATGGTACAACAATGTTACAAATCAAATTACACGAAGGTAAAAATAGACAAGTTAAAAAGATGTTTGAAAGTGTTGGACATCCAGTAAAAAGACTACATCGTATTAGTGTAGCTGGAATTAACTTAAAAGGGTTAACGCCAGGAACATATCGTATATTAAAACCACAAGAAGTAAAAGATATACGTAAATTAGTAACAGGATAAGCTATCATTGAATAGCTTTTTTTGTAGAAAGGAAAGTATGGCTGCAATCAACAAAAAGAAAATAATATATACACTTAGCTTTATAGTAGTTGGTCTAGGGTATTATCTATTTACTAGTATAACTAAAATAGGGATACCGTGTATGTTTGAAACCGTTACTGGTATGTCTTGTCCAGGATGCGGTGTTACTAGATCACTTTCAAGTATTATAGAAGGTGATATTGCTGGTGCATTTCAATATAACTTCGGTTTAATGATTTTATCGCCAATCATTTTAGTAATTATTGCATATACATGGTATATGTGGATGCATGATAAAGCAGCAAGCAACAAAGTGATAACAATAGTTACCATTGTTGTTCTTGTGTTACTTATTATTTGGATGGTTATACGTAATATTTATGGAATATAATCATGTAAACGTTATCATCGGTGATGTCCGTTGACACAAAATATGTGACATGATAAAGTGAATTATAAATTAATTTAAGGGGAAAAGAAAATGAGAAGAAATATTGTAACTTGTATACTTTTAACATTTATTACATGTGGATTTTATGCATTGTTTTGGATGTATACAATTAATGATGAAGCAATAAGAAGAAACCCACAAGAGTGGAACACAGGATTTGGAATGGTATTTTTATTATCAATCGTTACATGTGGTATTTATGG
>CAYJEM010000079.1:0-6852 GCA_964369175.1 uncultured Erysipelotrichales bacterium
AATAACACCACCACTGCTTGCTAAAAGTTGTTGCTTAGCAACTAAAAACTCACGTACCTCTAAATAACTTGACACCTTGCTTGCAGCTAATGAAATTTTGTCTTGGCGTATTTTTAATGTTACATCCTCGTCATTTAAATATACATTACCATTTTGGTCTAAACGAATTTCTATTTGTTTTAATGCAGCTTGTAATTGCTCCAAAACATCAACGTTAATATTATTTTCAATGATATACAATGCAACGCAGCGATACATTGCTCCAGTATCTATATATATATATTCCATTTTTTTAGCAACAATTTTTGCGATAGTACTTTTTCCAGATGCTGATGGACCATCTATTGCGACTGATATTTTTTTCATAGTGCCTCCTATTTTAAAAAACTAAGGCAAGCCTTAGTTATCCAACAATTTGAATTGTAATCATAACACATAATACAATAAATACAACAAGTAGTGCAACAATAAAGTAATTTAATATTGTAGCAACCTTACTTTCAGGCGCTGTATCGTTCGTTTTAGCATCAATGGTATTGTGATTTTGTAAGTGTGATGGATTACTTATTGATTCCATATTTTCATTGTTTTTTTGTTTTCGTATTTTTTTACTTTCAGACTTTTCTATTTGCTCAACATCAAAGTCACTCATTACAACAGTATCACCATCTTGTAATGCAGATGCATTATTTTCTTTTTCTAATACCTCTTTTGCATGTCGAACATCTTCTTCTGGTGACATTTCTTGAAGACGATCCATCAATGAGATATTTTGTTTTCGATAACTTTCTTCCTGAGGTGGAATTTGAGTTTGTGTTTCTTCTACCGCATTAATCTCTTGAATTTCTTCTTCTAATTCAGTATGGTTGTTTGTAAAATATCCATTAACAAATTCTTGGGTATTACGATTATCCATATTTTCAACTTGAACAACTGTCTTTTGGGGATTTCTAATTTTATTTAAGATATCCATTCTAGTATTAAATTCTTCTTTACCTATATTTGATTTTGCATTTTGAAGTGCACGACTGACATCTTCTGTTTCTTCTTTTTTTAATAATTCATATGGACGTACCTCTTGTAACGTATCTTCAATTGATATTTCTTTTTCTTCAACCTTAGGAATAAAAGATAAAAAATCATCATCTTCAACTTTAGTATCACTAATTGCTGGTGCTTCTCGGTTAATACCAACTTCTTCATTTATCGATTCTCTTATTTTTTTATATTTTTCAGTTCTCGTATTCATTTTAATTTCACCGTCCTTTTGGTATTATAACATACTTTTTAAAGAATTATGATGTATTTATTGCAAAAAATCAATAATATAGTTTATAATATATTAGTAAACATATAAGGAGGATAACTAAATGGCAAAAGCAATCGTTAATGATGCTTGCATCGGATGTGGTGCATGTGTAGGTGTTGCACCTGAGGTATTTGATATGGCAGATACTGGGTTAGCAATTTCACTTGTTGAAGCTGATTTAGGTGACTTAGAAGCTAGTGCAAAAGAAGCTGCTGAATGTTGCCCAGTTGAAGCAATTATTTTTGAATAGTAAAGCAAAGAACTAGCGATGACTGCGCTAGTTCTTTTTTTGTATACGATAACGATTTTCTAGTGGATGTATAAAGGCATACACAACTGCTGTTAAAATTCCTTTTAAAAAGTTAAATGGGAAATAAATAAAGAAAATTGCTTGTCCATATGGCGATAAAAACGATAAAAAACCTGGAACCTCTAATGTTGTACCATAGACATCATTAAATGCATATATATCAACTGCAAACGGCAACTCAGTATACCATGTTGGTTGATTCATTAAATATGTTGGTGTTACAAAATAATAATTAATAATAAACATAACAATTGCAAATATCAACATTGTTAAAAACAATATAATTGATTGATTGACAACTTTATTTTTTGTCTTTACTACTTTTGTTAAGTAGTAGTAACTAATAGCGATTGAAAGTGATGCAATAATAGCTGCAATTTGTCCAATTGCCATTGGACCAACTGGACCTTTAAAAGCTAATGAAATAAAGAATTTACAGATAATTACAAATACCGCATATGGTAACCCTAACATACTTACAGCAACGAGTACCACAACCTCTGATAAGTCAAAATTCAACCATGGGGCAAATGGATAAGGAATCTCGAGTACTCCTAACACCATTGCTAATGCTGCAAGAATTGCAGCCAATACGATTTTTCGTGTCTTGTTATTTTTCATATTTTCCTCCTTAAAAACAAAAAAATCATGAAAATATAACCTTCATGACAAAAAAACAAAATATATGTTCTTCTTTCATCCAGACTGTACTGTCGGTATAGGAATTTCACCTATTCAGCAAATGCTCGCGGACTATCACCGCCGGTCGGGAATTTCACCCTGCCCTGAAGATATTCTTTTCTATTGTAGAATACCATATATCAAATAGCTTGTAAATAAAAAAGGACCATCATCTTTTTCTGTGTAATTATTCATTTCCTTCGTTCTTATTACGAAAATCCGTTTTTGTACTTTACTATATTCATTGTATGATAATAAAAAGCATAGCTAAGCTATGCTTTATCCACCTAATGTAACATTAATTGTTAATTCTTCTCCTTGTCGATTAATGCCAAGTTCTACTTTATCACCAGGGTTTCTACTATATAATTCTGTTAAAAAGCTCTTATATGTTGTAATTTCAGCACCATCTAAAGATACAATAATATCTCCTTCTTGAACTCCAGCGACTTCTGCTGCTCCGCCACGTGTAAGTTGTGACACATAAATCCCATCTCTAAGTGAAGTATCAATTTGGTAATAACTAAGTTCATATCCTGAAAAACCACTTAGTGATATTCCCGAAATCCCTATAATTGGACGGCTCACTTTACCAGTCTCAACGATTTCATTTGCTACATCCATAACATCATTAATCGGCAAGGCAAATCCCATACCTTCTACTGATGTATCACTAAACTTTAATGTAGTAATTCCAATTAATTCACCTGCAGCATTTACAAACGCACCACCACTGTTTCCAGGATTAATTGCCGCATCTGTTTGAATAACTGATAAATCCCAATCATCTTGCCCATCATTTGTCAAATCAACAGAAACAGTACGATTTGTTGCACTAACAATACCTGATGTTACAGTACCTGCATATTCAATCCCTAACGGACTTCCAATTGCGAGCACTGGTTCACCAGTTTTAACTAAATCAGAATCACCAATGTCAATTGCCTCAGTTTCAAAATCAGTTGTAACACGTAAAACCGCAATATCACTATATTGATCACTTCCTAATAGTTCAGCTTTTACACTTTCTTGATTAGAGAACACTACTTGAATTTCTGTACCATCTTCTACTACGTGATTATTTGTAATAATATATGATTCATTACCTATGACATTGTAAATAACACCACTACCTGTACTCAATGGTTGTCCCCCACTATATACTGCAACACCTACAACACTATGATTTACATCATCGACCACTTTAGTAACATCGGTATTAATATCATAATCAATTGTTTCTACTTGTGATGAGCTTGATTGTTCCACTATCGCATTATCACTTGTTGTCATATCACGATATAATAAATAAAAATTCATTGTAAGTGATAGTGCTAAAAAACCAACTACTGTAATTTTAAATATTGACTTATTCTTTTTAAACGGGGGTTTACTTTTGTTATTTCCGTCTCCACCACCATTAGATTGTTGACTTGTACTATAACTTGCTTGATATTCATTACTTGTTGTATAAGTTCCCTGAGCTTTAGTCTCTTCACCAATTGGTTGATATCCATCATTTGTATTTTGACTACCATAAACATCATTGTTTAGTGCTGTTGGTTCACTAGTAATTTTTGAGTATGAATTATGCTGATTAAAGTACTCATTATTTCCGCCATAAGGATTATATGCTTGTTGATATTTTGTTGCTTCTAACGTAGAATGATTGTTTTCATTTTGAACTTCTTCCTTTGCAAAATCATCTTCTACAAAAGCATTAAACTGTACCTCTTGATCATCTGTTGTGATATTACCAACTTCAGTTTCCGTGTTTATATTATTTATTGCTGTGTCATTATTGTAACGTTCATTTTTTTCTTGGTTATTCATAGTATATACCTCCTAATTTGATACTATCATTCTATAAAACAATATTCGTATAATTGTTTTTATATTGTGGTTAATTGTGTTATTTACATATATGTATAAAATAATACATTATAGTATGTACAAGTATACTACTAACTATAACTTGATTTTCATATATACAAAAATAGCGATAATAATCGCTATTTGGAACCTTTTTGTTCATATCTTTCGATAATACGTTGTACAACAGGGTGACGAACAACATCAACTGCACTCAATTTAATAAATTGTATTCCTTTAACATTTTGTAAAATATCGTATGCACATAATAATCCTGATTTAACACCTCTAGGTAAATCAATTTGTGATTCATCACCTGTGATAATCATTTTTGAGTTAAACCCTAAACGAGTTAAAAACATTTTCATTTGATTATCTGTTGTGTTTTGAGCTTCATCTAAAATAACGTATGCATCTTCTAAAGTACGTCCACGCATATATGCAAGTGGTGCTATTTCGATTGTTCCCTTCTCAATTAGTCTTTCTGTTTGTTCTACGCCTAACATATCATGTAAAGCATCATATAAAGGTCGTAAATAAGGATCTACCTTTTCCTTCAAATCCCCTGGCAAAAAACCTAAACTTTCACCCGCTTCTACAGCTGGTCTTGTGAGAACTATCTTTTTAACTGTATTTTTCTTCAATGCATCAACTGCAAAAACAACTGCTAAGTATGTTTTTCCAGTACCTGCTGGCCCCATCCCAAATACTACATCTTGTTTTTTTAATGCCTGATAGTATACTTTTTGCCCTAGTGTTTTTGGATATATCATCTTACCACTACTTGTTTTTGTTATTGGCATTGAATATAAGTCATTAAGGTTTTTTAAGTTTCCTTCTTTTTTTAGTTTAATTGCATAAACTACATCTCTTTTTGAAACTCGAACACCTTTATCTAATAATGATAATAATGATTGGATTACTTGATTTATTTTTTCAAATGTATCTTCATCTTCAACTTCTATAAAAAAACTATCTCCACGAAAAGTAATTTGAGTAGCATACTCTTCTTCTAATATCTTAATATTGGCATCTTTAATACCACATAATGATGTAATTTTATCAACAGAATAATCTGTAAGTGAAATAACTTTTTTCATCTACTTCTCCTTCACCGCAATGTTTTCAATAAATATATACTGCATTGTCAATACTATTTCATCCCCAATTATATCATAGCTTTGTACTGTTTCGCTATCTATTTTAGACACCTGATGAATATTACCCCGTATTTGGTGCAACAACACCTCGAACGCCTCGTCTTTACTCATCTGATTTATACTAATAGTTGCTACATATTGTTTGTACGTATACGCTTTTATTTCTCCAGATACTGGAATGGTTTTTACTTCTTCATTAGTTGATAGAATTTGATTTGATACGAGTATTTCACCGGCTTTTACATATTGATTTGCTTTTACAAGCACGTTGCCACTTTGGACATCAATTTTGTAAATAACTGCATCTTGGCTAGCAACTAAGTTAGTAAATTCTAAGGCCTGTTCCTGTTCCTTTACACTACTTGTATATTCTACTTTTAGCATACTTCCTTGTTGATATACATTTAGAAAATCAATCTCATCACTACACTCTTCTTTGATATCAACATAGATATTATTTAACTCACTATAAGATAGTAGATTACTTCCCAAATTTATCTGTTTATCTTCTAATATTGTTCTAACCTTATCATCAACTGTAGGATTATTGCCGTCAATATCAATTTCAAATATATATCCATGAGCTATATATATCGTACATAAAAAAGCAACACAAGCTAATATATTTGCTTTTGATTTTGTTAGTAATAACAAATAATGGAGTATACCTATACTTTTAAATGGAATAAACTGTAATTTTTTTAACTTGTAACGTTGATAAATTGGGCTATAAAACATATACTCGAGAGCAGATTTTTTCCGTATTCGATAAATATGTATTTTCTCCTTTTTACAATATTGAAGAAACAAAATAATATCTCCAATTTCCACATTATATATATCAAAGCCTAATCTCATATAAAAGTTACACTTTCTACTTTACCAAATATTCCAATTTCAATATCTGTATAATATTGAATATATAGTTTATCACCCGTTATTATAACTTTTTTATTTTGTAATATCTCTATTTTAGTGTCACTAAGGAATAAAAATTTTTCATAATATTTTATACGAACTTCCTTTTCTGTAATTGTAATCATCATATTCACCCCATATAGTATATGTATGAGGGTTTATTTTAATAACAAAAAAAAGATATCTTTCGATATCTTTCTATGTAACAGTAATTATCTTTTTTTACTATTTTTTCTAGCTGCTTCTGACTTTAATTTTCTCTTTAAACCAGGTTTTACATAGAATTCTCTTTTACGAGCTTCTTGAAGGGTTCCTGTTCTAGATACTTGTCTTTTAAAGCGACGTAAAGCATCATCAAGTGATTCATTTTCTCTTACTACAGTTTTTGCCATTTGGATTTACCCCCCCTTCGCTCTAACATACATTGATTATTATATAGAGTTGTTTATAAAAATGCAAGGCTATTTTAATAATAATAAGATGTTTTATTACATTTTTTGCATATTTTGTTACAGAAGTAATAATATTTTGTCAAAAATATAGAATTTACACTTTCTTTCCAACAATTGTTGCAATCTGTTTTACTTCATTTATTAATTTTG
>CAYJEM010000080.1:0-6803 GCA_964369175.1 uncultured Erysipelotrichales bacterium
TTTCTTGTAATTCTGGAATTGTTAATGATCCACAGTTACACATTGTTGAACGAATCTTACTTAATGTAAGTCCAACATTATCTTTTAGGCTTCCGGCATATGGTACATATGAGTCAACACCTTCCTCAAAAGAAAGTTTTGAATCACCACCCATGTCATAACGTTGCCAGTTACGAGCACGAGCACTACCTTCACCCCAGTATTCTTTCATGTATTGACCATTGATACTTACTTTATTTGTTGGACTTTCATCAAATCTTGAGAAATATCTTCCAAGCATAATAAAGTCAGAACCCATTGCTAGCGCTAATGTCATGTGGTAATCATGAACAATACCACCATCACTACAAATAGGGATATACATACCAGTTTTTTCAAAGTATTCATCTCTAGCTTTAGCTACTTCAATTGTAGCTGTAGCTTGTCCACGACCAATTCCTTTTTGTTCTCTAGTAATACAAATTGAACCACCACCGATTCCAACTTTAATAAAGTCAGCACCGGCATTTGCTAAAAAGTCAAAACCTTCTTTGTCAACGACATTTCCAGCACCAACTTTAACAGTATCACCGTATTCTTTACGAATCCACTCGATTGTGATCTTTTGCCATTCTGTAAACCCTTCACTTGAATCAATACACACGACATCAACACCTGCTTCAACTAAAGCTGGAACACGCTCTTTAAAGTCTTTTGTATTAATCCCCGCTCCAACGATATAACGTTTTGAGCTATCCAATAATTCATGAGGATTTGATTTTCTTGTTTCATAGTCTTTTCTAAATACAAAATAACATAGATTGTCATTTTCATCTACAATTGGTAATGCGTTTAATTTATTGTCCCAAATTACATTATTTGCATCTTTTAAAGAAATTCCTTCTTTAGCACAAATCATCTTAGAAAATGGTGTCATAAATTCAGTTACTGGTGTTTCTAAATCCATTCTTGATACACGGTAATCTCTTCCAGTTACTAAACCTAATAATTTACCATTTGGTTTTCCACCTTCAGTTACTGGCATTGTTGAATGTCCAGTTTTTTCTTTTAATGCAAGCACATCTTTTAATGTTGATGTTTCACTTAAATTAGAATCTGATGCTACAAATCCTGCTTTATAATTTTTTACTCTTCTAACCATTTCTGCTTGTGATTCTATTGATTGAGAACCATAAATAAATGATACTCCACCTTCTCTTGCAAGGGCAATTGCCATTTTATCATCAGATACTGCTTGCATAATTGCAGATACTAATGGGGTATTTAAAGATATACTTGGCTCTTCCCCTCTTTTATATTTTACTAATGGTGTCTTTAAGCTAACGTTTGCTGGTTGACATTCTGTTGATGAATATCCTGGAACGATTAAATATTCATTAAATGTACGTGATGGTTCTTCAAAAAAATAAGCCATTTGTTTTCTCCTTTTTGTTATATTTCTTATAAATTATTATCATAAATTATATTTTTTTATACACCATAAGTCAACAATATTTTACTATAATTGACTATTTATTTGATGATTTATTTGTTGTAATAAATTATCCACTTCTTCTTTTAGAAATAAGTAGTTTACAATTACAGGATGACTATCATAATAGTCTTTCTTTTCTTTGTATATTTGGATTGTATTTTCAACATCTTTATGTTGATTTGCTCTTTGATTTACAATCGTTTTTTGTAATTCTTTGATTTCTTTTTCAAGATTGTTAAATATTGGATTATTATTAATAATCTGTTCATACTTTTTAAATTCGATAACTATCTCTTGATTATTAATCCAATTATTTAATTGCTTTGCAATTTCATTACTATTCAACGGCCTCACCCTTTAATGCCCATGTATTTGCCTCTAATACTTTTACTTTAACTATTTTCCCGATAGAATCATGGTTTCCTTTAAAGTTAATAAGTTTTTGATGCTCTGTATATCCTGTAAGCATCATCTCATCTTTTTTAGAAACACCTTCTACTAAAACGTCTACGATTTCATTTAAAAATCTTTGATTGTTTTCTAATGCATATTTATTTACAACTTCATTTAATGCATATAAGCGCTTATCTTTCTCAGCTTTTTCAATGTTATCTTCCATTTTTGCAGCTGGAGTCCCTTCTCTTGGTGAATAGATAAATGTATATGCTAAATCATATTTACACTCATGATATAGAGAGATAGTATCTTCATATTGTTCTTGTGTTTCACCTGGGAAACCAACAATAATATCAGTTGTTACTGTACAGTTTGGTATTACTCTTTTTATTTCATGGAACAACTCTAAATATTGTTCACGGCTATAACGACGTCCCATTGTTTTTAAGACTTCATTATTTCCAGATTGAACTGGTAAATGGATTGCTGGCATAATGTTTGGATATTTTGCGATGATATTAATCATATCTTTGCTAAAGTCCCAAGGATGACTTGTTGTAAAACGGATTCTTGAGATTCCGGTTTTTGCAACTTCTTCTAATAACTTAGAAAAATCATATTCATCATTTAAATCTTTACCATAACTATTTACATTTTGCCCTAACAACGTAATATCAACATATCCGTCTTGGACTAATTGTTTAACTTCTTCTAAAATATCATTTGCATGTCTTGAACGTTCTTTTCCACGTGTATATGGAACAATACAGTATGTACAAAACTTATTACATCCATACATAATATTCACCCATGCTTTGCTATTATGAGCTCTTGTTACAGGAGTGTTCTCAATTACATCACCTTCTTTTGACCAAACTTCAATTACCATCTCTTTGGCATACATTGAATTTTGGATCAACTCTGGTAAACGATGGATATTGTGTGTCCCAAATATTAAATCAATATGTGGATGTTTTTCTAATATACGATTAATAACTACTTCTTCTTGTGCCATACAACCACAAATCGCAAATAATAAGTTTGGATTTGTTTTCTTTAAGTTTTTAACATAGCCTACTTTTCCAAAAACCTTTTCTTCTGCATTTTCACGAATTGCACAAGTATTTAATACTATAAAATCAGCCTTCTTGATATCATCTGTCTTTTGATATTGTAGTAATTCCAAAATTCCAGATAATGTTTCACTATCTCTTTCATTTGCTTGACAACCATATGTTTGAATAAAATAAAATTTATCTTGTCCAATATTTGCAATCTCTGCTGGTACATAAAATGTATCATCATATCGTTTTACTGGGTCATTACTTCTTTTTTTTGCCTCTTGCATTGAGGGCTTATTAAAATATTTACTATAATCTTTCATCTTTACACCTACTTTTCCTACTTATTATATCAAATTTTAAAAAATGTGCTATAAAAAAACAAGACTTTTTGTCTTGTTCTAATATGCTCCTTCAGGTGCGATTGAAAAATACAAAATTTTTCCATCAGGTGTTCCCTTAAAAATAGATTTACAGTGATCGGCAGCTTCTTGTGGAGATAATTCTGTTTCACAATCCATATACGCACGAATTCCAACAACTCTATCTAAACTTACTTTCACCTTATCATCTTGATACCCATCAAAATAATCTGTTAATTTTTTTACTTGTCCTGTAGACATCATTAATTTTACCATTATAATTCCTCCTAATAAATACAGTATACTACATTTTACATTGATTTGTAACTGTTTTCATTTTTTGAAATTAAAATTTATGGTCTTCATTAATCAATATACGCTCAATATCCACGACCCCTTCATCATCAAAGGTTAAAACTACCGCTGATAGTTGTCCACTACCATCAGCAACGATAAAAGGACTTGCAAATCCTTTCATACGTGTAACGATACTATCCAAGTCACATCCAATTGCGGACATATAAGGCCCTGTCATTCCAACATCACTTATAAATGCACATTTTCCACCAAGTATCTTTTCATCAGCAGTTTGGACATGGGTATGAGTTCCTAACACTGCATCGACTTTATCTTTTACATAGTACGCAAATACAATTTTTTCACTCGTAGCTTCACCGTGATAATCAATAATATGAAAATCATGTTCTAAATCAAGATACTCATCAATTGCTTCTAATGGATTACTTGTACGATTATCCATAAAGGCACTACCAAGTATATTACTAATGCGGAGTTTTTTTCCTTGTACAGTAAACACACGTGATTTTACACCTGGAAGTGCAATCGGTTGATTTAACGGAACCACTAATGCAGTTGCTTCATCAATATAATCAAACAATTCTTTTTTGTCGAAAGTATGATTTCCCATTGTCATAGCTTGAATACCTAAGAATTGTAGTTCATCATAATGTTTCTTTAAAAGCCCTTTACCATGACTTACATTTTCACAATTTGCGATTACAAAATCAATCTGATACTTTGATTTAATACGATGTAAATAATCTTCTACCATTTCACGACCTGGGGCACCCATTATATCCCCTATAAATAAAATTTTCATATACAACCTCCTTAAAAAAAGATAGGTATCTTACCTATCTTATTTTGCTACCTCATTAACACGAATTTCACGAATTACTGTTACTTTAATGTGTCCTGGATATGTTAACTCTTCTTCAATTTTTTGTTTGATATCACGAGCTATTTTATGACTTTGTAAGTCATCCACTTTATTTGGTTTTACAATAATACGTACTTCACGACCTGCTTGAATTGCAAATACTTTATCAACACCTTCAAATGCTTTTGCCATTTCTTCAAGTTTTTCTAAACGTTGAATATAATTTTCAATTGTTTCACTACGGCTTCCAGGTCTTGCAGCAGACAGTGTATCTGCTGCTGCTACAAGAATAGAAATAATACTTGTTGCCGGTACATCTCCATGATGTGATTCAATTGCATTTATAACCGTTGCATTTTCTCCATGCTTTTTAGCATATTTAGCACCTAGCTCAACATGACTTCCTTCTTTTTCATGATCCATTGCTTTTCCAAGATCATGTAATAAACCAGCTCTTCGAGCTAATTGTTGATTCAAACCAAGTTCAGCAGCCATAATTCCTGCTAAATGTGCAACCTCTAATGAATGTTGCAATGCATTTTGACCATAACTTGTACGATATTTTAACTTTCCTAATTGTTTGATAATACCAGCATCAATTTTTGAAATCCCAAGTTCAAATGCTGCATCTTCACCAGTTTTACGAATAACTTCATCAAGTTCTGCTCTTGTTTTAGCAACAACTTCTTCAATACGCCCAGGTTGAATTCGACCATCACGAATTAATGTTTCAACTGATAATCTGGCAATCTCACGTCGTACTGGATCAAAACATGATAAAGTAATAGCTTCTGGTGTATCATCAATAATTAAATCAACACCTGTAGACATTTCAATAGCTTTGATATTACGTCCTTCACGACCTATAATTCTTCCCTTCATCTCTTCACTAGGAAGCGCTACAACACTAACTGTTCTTTCAACAGTTTCTTCTTGAGCATAACGATTTATTGCTGATGCAATAATATCTCTTGCAAACATTGAAGCTTTTGATTTTGCTTCTTGCTCTTGTTCTTTAATAAATGCTGTCATTTCTGTAGCAATTTTTGCTTCTACTTGTTTAAATAATTCTTCTTTTGCTTCTTTTGCAGACATAGCTGCAATTTTTTCTAATTCGCCAATTTTGGCATCAATTTTCTCTTGCAATAAAGCATCTTTTTTACTTAATTGCTTTTCCTTCTCTTCTAATTGTTGTACCTTTTGAGTTAAATTTTCCTCTTTACCTTGTACTGTAATATCTCTTCGATCAATATTTTTCTCTCTTTGAGCTAATTTATTTTCCACTTCTCCAATTGCTGATTTTTGTTCTTTAATTTCTTTTTCAGCTTCAAGTTTAAGTTCATATGCTTGTGTTTTTGCATCTAATATAGCTTCTTTTACGATATTACTAGCTTTTGTGTTTGCCTCATCAATAATTCCTTCGGCAGAATTTTTAGCTTTTGCGACTTTTACTTTACCAATAATAATATGTATAAAAATCCCAACAACAACAGCTAGAATATGAGTCAGAATAGAGATAGATAATTCATTCATATCTTTTCCTCCATCTTTCCATCTAGTCATAGGATATCATCATTTTGATACCTACATAAAATTATATCCTAAAATTCTCTCCTTTACAATACAAAAGAATGACAGTTTGTTATTTCTTTAGACATTTGCCTAGACAATACTTAATCTTGTACATATAGATAACTATATAGGAGGAATAGAATGACTGAACTTACAATTTCATCAATTAAAATGCAAGAATTTAAAGATATCTATCCAATTACAACTGCATTTTATCAAGGAACAATATTTAAAGAATTAGACAAACCTTGGGGTGTAAAACAATGGTAAAACAAAAAGAAATGTTACAAGAAATTATGATGCTTGATTTTGCAGTTATAGAAGCAACTTTATTTCTAGATACCCACCCTAGTGATGATGAAGCTAGTAAATATCATCAAGAAGCTTGCAATCGCCTTAAAATTGCCCAAGAAAAATATCTTGAACTATATGGACCGTTAAATAATCAAACACCAAGTGATAAGTGGGATAATTATATATATTCAGCATGGCCATGGGAGGTAGAAAAATAATGTGGGTATATCAAAAAAGACTAGAGTTTCCAGTAAATATTAAAAAACCAGATGCACGCATAGCAGCGTTAATCATGACCCAACTTGGAGGGCCGGATGGTGAGCTTGGTGCTGCTATTCGTTATTTGAGTCAAAGGTATACAATGCCTTGGCCTGAGTTAAAAGCATTACTAACTGATATCGGAACCGAAGAACTCGGACATGTTGAAATTATTTCTGCAATAGTTTATCAATTAACTCAAGGTC
>CAYJEM010000081.1:0-6795 GCA_964369175.1 uncultured Erysipelotrichales bacterium
GAACAATTACAATTTTAGCAACATATCTTGCCCCGCTATTATTGGATGTAGTTATAAGTGAGATGACCGGCATTGGATCGGTACTGATTATTGCAACAGGATTAAATATTTTAGGAATAACAAATATGAAACTGATGAATTATGTTCCAGCAATCTTTTTACCGATATTGCTATGTCAATTTATGTAGTTATTAAAATATGAGATAATAGGTACTCTTAAATGTGCGATAAAAATTTATCACATAAATAAAATTGTTTTAAAAAATTGCTAGTTATGGTATAATATAATTATGTGTAGAAGTGTGTGTATCATATTTGGAGGAGAGACATATGATAAAAAGAATGATAGTAATCACCATGACAGTATTACTAGTATTTCAAGCATTTACACCAATCAATCAATTTGATGTTGTAAATGCTGAAGACACGCAGTTAGAACAACAGGAAGAAAAAATTATAGGGATTAATATTGATGATAATATATTAATACAAAATAGTACTGTCGGTGAAAGCTTTTCACCAATGCTTCCTGAAGAAATCGAGGTTGTTTATGAATACCTTGATGAAGTAAAGAGTGCTACTCAACTAGTAACTTGGGTTGAGCAAGATGGCAAAGTATTTACAAATGATAATGAGGAAACATATCGTTATGATTTGGTTTTTAACAGTCACGACGTAATGCTTGATGAAAACATTGACATGCCCAGTATTCAAGTGATTGTAGCAAAAGAAGTAGAACAGCCTGATACAAGTAATAATGTTTTAAAGAGTCGCAGTGGCTCAAATATCTCATTAGCATATCATATCGACAATCCACTTGAAAATGCTACAACAAGTATTTTTACAGTGACAACAATGAAAGTGAACAATACGGTAACTTCAATTACCGCTATAGATATGAATCCGGTAGATTCACACTTAGGCGCCAATGATCCATCAGTGCAATCTGGAGAAACGACAAGACATGAAGTTACACTAGGTGTAGACTACAAAATTGTTGTCACATATTTAACGGATAGTGGAGAAGTTAGTGAAGAATTCTTAGTTACACCATCACTAGCATCAAATTACACTTATGAAATAATAAATAGTGAAGCTGTGCTAAAGACATATAAAACAAGTGCACCAAAAGATATGATAATTCCAGCAACAATTGTTCATAATGATGTAACGTATCCAGTTACTACATTGCAAGCTGGATTAGCAACAAACTATGAGATTACAACAGTAATGTTTGAATCACCTAGTAATGTAACAACAATCGGCAATAATGCATTTAATGGAAATCAGCTTGTAAATGTTACATTACCTGATAGTATTTTGTCTTTAGGGGATGGAGCGTTTGCCTATAATACATTATTAAAAACAATTAATTTACCATCACAAATAACAAGTATTCCTAATAATTTGTTTAGAGGGTGTGAAAGTTTAGATATGCATGTGGTAATTCATGAAAATATTACACAAATTGGTAGCTGGGCTTTTGAAAATGCACCACTTACTGGATTAACATTGCATCATGGTATTACTGAAATAGGAAGCCATGCGTTTAACGGTAGTAAAATACCTGAATTTAATTATATTGAAAATGATACTACTGTAGTAAAGAATGTCTTACCAGATAGTTTGCAAGTGATTAATAGTCACATATTTTATGGGGCGAATTTATCATCTATAGAAATTGGTAGTCAATTTACAACAATTGGACAATCAGCGTTTTCAAACATGCCAAATTTAACAACAATTATTCTTAATGAAGGTGTAGAAACGATATATGGTTCAGCATTTAGCTCGTCATCACCAACAGAGAATACAACAGTATATCTACCTACAACATTAAAGACAATTGAGAATTCTGTGTTTAATAATTCAAAAATACACACAGTAGCACCAGTACAACAATACATTGATGGAATCACGCCAGATGCTGCAGTAGCAAAATTACCAAATAATTTAGAAACTATTAAATATTTTGCATTTAATGGAAATACATTTACTAATATAGAAATTGGTGATGCTCAAGGTTTATCGCAAATTAAATCAATAGACGATAATAGTTTTTCACCAGCTTACGGGGTTAAACATACTTCATTTAGAATTTATCGTTCAAGTTCAATAAATACAGATAATCCAAATACAATTGCATTAGAGTATGCACCTTGGAACTCGAGTGCTGACTTTATTACGTATGATGATACATCACCATTAATAGAGGTTGATAATGATAGTGATGGCATAAAAGAAACATATATACTATACAAAGATAGTGCAACAATTGCTAAGTATGTAGGAGATGATTTATTAGTAACCATTCCAAGTATTATTGATAATGTAGAAATAAAAAATATTGGTGCTTCTTCTTTTGTTGGTGTGAATTTAGAAACTATTACTATTCCTAAATCAGTAAGTATTATCGATGATAACGCATTTGGAGGAATTACTTCGATAACATCAGTTATATTTGAAACTGATGAAAATGGAAATAGTTCATTGACTGAAATCAAAGATAGCGCATTTATTAAAACGCACATTACGCAATTATACATTCCTAAATCAGTTACAAGAATACATGATACAGCCTTTTACCAATTATATTATCTTGAGGAAGTTGTTATTGATTCTCAAACTTCTTTAACAATAGATAGTAAGGCATTTGGTGCAGTTGGTAGTAACCAGCTACCAACACAAAAAATTATAATTAATCATGCAGAAAGTATTGAAAATTTAGATATTTCTGAATCTGCGTTTGGTGGATCATATATTGATTTTATATCTATACCAAATTATGAAAAACCAGATAGTGATCTAGGTCTTCATCAACCGTGGGGTGCAAGTAATGCTACGATGGTATTATGGAAAGATTCTAAGATTGTAGATGTCGATGGTGATGGAAATGATGATTATGTATTTTCAACAAAAACAAATTCAATTCAAAATTATCTTGGTAATTCAACAAACTTAGTAATTCCAGATATGATAATGGTTGATAATAATGATGGAACAACATCAAGCTATCCGGTAGAACACATCGCAAATGGTGTGTTTAAAAATAATGATACGCTAGAAACAATTGTTTTACCAGAAATGTTACAAACAATAGGTGATGAGGCCTTTACTGAATGTGATAATTTAACAACTGTTGTTTTCAATGATATCTTAAATACTGTAGGGGCAAGTGCATTTAGTAACACACCTAAACTACAATATAGCAGTTTACCTGATGCATCAGGAGAGCAAAATGGTGTCTTTACAATACCAAGTTCATTAAGTACATATGGTAGATATGCATTTATGAGTACCGGGATTCGTGAATTAGTTTATCCGGCACCAAATAGTGGAATGGACTTATTTACTAACAGTACTGAGTTAGTAAAAGCAACTGCAATATCAGGAACAACAATTGCTGCAAACTCATTTTTGAATTGTGAAAAATTGGAAGAATTTACTTTTCCAACGGATGCAACAAGTATTAGTAGTGGGGCATTTAAAGGAACAGGATTTAAAGAAGTTATTATTCCAGAAGGGATAACTGGTATTTTATCAAGTGCATATGAAGATACGCATAATTTAGAAACAATTATATTTCCAACGACATATACTAATTTTTTCTATTCTATATTTGGTAAAAGTTATGATGATACTGAAGCTACTATAGAACAAATTGTTATTGGTGGAAGTGTTACATCTGTTTCTGCTACAGCACTTTCAGGTAAAAAAATTGAAGATATATATGTTATGCAGTCAAAAAATAGTAGTTCTTGGCACCAGTATTTAGGCTGGGGATCAGTAATAGATTCGCCAACTGATAATGTACATTTTTTAGGTGAAATGGTGACTTTTAATCATGTAATAAATGAAGCATACGACTCACAAGTATATTCAAGAACTGTTGCTATTAATGCATATATAAATGTACCTGATGTAAAAATCACTTCGGTGACACCACCAAAAGTAGATATTCAACCATCAACTTTTGATGAAATAATTGATGTAAATGATACGCTGTGGCAAAACGATACAGCTGATAATAATTTCCATTATACTTTTACGGTTCCAGGTTTATATTTCTTTAATGGGTTAGATTCTAATGGAGGATTAATTTCGTATCCAGTTGTAATTGAGGAGATTGGAAAACCAACGTTTACAAAAGATAGTGAAGGAAATCATTTAACAAGTACGGAGATAACAATACCAACTTACAAACTTGATGGTCTTACAGTTGAAGAATTAATTTCTATGATAAATCCTCAAGCATCAACAATTGAATTTCCAACAACAGAGAAATATAATGCATCCCCAATGTATAATAATACAGAACATTATATGCTTAGTGATGATGATGTAGAGGATATAAAAGCACTACAAGGTGGAGAAGTAACATATGTAACACTAACTACGACTTCTGGAACTGGGCTTAGTGATACTGTTGTCGTGGCTGTTAATGCAATAGAAATACCAGCACCCACAATTAGTGCGGAGATTACTATTCCAGAACAAACTAAAGAAGAGTTTACAAGTGTGCAAAAATACGACCCCGTTGAATTATTTGCCCTGGCTAGTGCTAAGGACGCTACGAGTAGTGACTTAATATATCAATGGTATTATCTTGATGGGACAAATGAAGTATTAATACCTGGCGCTACGCAAGCTACGTATAACCCAAGTACAGATAACTTAGGAAGCGTTTTATATTTAGCCAAAGTTACTGATGTTAGAACGAAGTTAACGTCAACAAGTAATACACTCTTAGTAGCTGTAACTCCGTTTGAAATTACATTTGATGCTACTGATGGAATATTTGATGATGTTCAACAAAAACAGATACAAATGTATACAAATAATGAAGATATTATTGATGGTACAATTGTAAAACCACTAGCACTAGAAAAAGTATTATTAGGATGGCAATTAGAGGATGGGACTATTATATCAGTAACTGCTATACAAGATTACGAGTTTACAAGTAATCATACACTTTTAGCAGTATGGGCAGATGATCTGTTAATTGATAAAGATATTGATATGGATGAAAACCAACCAGGAGATGGAATTGCGGATATTTATCAAACTATAGTATATCACACAGTAGTAAATGGAAGATGGGATGAATCAAGTGAACTTACAATTAGCGAAGTAGTAACATTCGTAAAAGATGAAAAACCATCAAATGAAGCAGATGCAACGGCTTTGTTTACAAAACCAACAAGCACCGGAAACGTAGGGTATGATGAAGGAAGTTGGACAACAGTAGAACCAAATGAGACATTAAACTACACAGAATCAAAAGTAACATACACATATGAATATGTAGCCAACAATTATCAAGTTGCATTCCATGGAAATGGATCAGTAGGCACAGCTATGCCAAATCAAGCGCTTGTATATGATAGAAGTGACGTATTAACTAAAAACACATATACAAAAGAACAAGCTGTATTTATGGGATGGTCACTTACACAAGAAGGAACAACTGTAGACTATCAAGATAAAGCAACAGTCAGTAATTTAACAACTGAAAATAATGATGTAGTTAATCTATATGCTGTGTGGGAAGAAGATAAAAATAATGATGGGATTGCAGATATTTATCAAGTTACGGTACATTACACAGTAGTAAATGGTACATTTGAAGATGGCGTAGAAGTTGTTGAGTGGATTACATTCTATGATGAAAATGGTATGTTATCAATTAGTGATGATGCAATTGCCAAATTACCAACAACACCAACTTCATATGGAAATATAGGGTATAGCAATGGAAGTTGGGATACAACAATTCCGATGCAAGTAAAAAAATCTGAAGTTTCATCTGAAATAAGATATAAATATACTTATGTGCCAAATACGTATATAATTTCTTACAATGGAAACTTTGGTGAGGGTAGTATGCCAAATCAAGTTTTAACATATGATGAAATAAATACTTTACTATCAAACCAATTTGTTCGTAATGGATATCAATTCATGGGGTGGTCATTATCATCAACTGGTCCTGTAGAGTATGCAGAGGGAGAATCAGTTTCTAACTTAACAACAGTGAATAATCAAGAAATTTCGTTGTATGCCTATTGGCAACAAGATGTTGAAGTTGTCTTGCCAGATGAATTTGAATCAACTCCTATTGTTCAAGAGGAAACACAAAATGGTGAAATAACAGAACAAGCACCACAAGAAACATCTCCAGAACTAGAAGATAATGTAGTTGAAAACAATGTAGTAGAAGATAGTGATGTTCAAGTTGAAACTCCAGCATTCGGTAATGAACAAGGAATCGGATCATGGTCGCTTGTAAATTTGCTACTTACATTATTAACTGCCGTGATATGTCTAGTGTTACAGGTAAAATATTTTACTACGAAAAATGCAGAAAAAACAAAACAAACTATGATTTTAAATATAACAAGTATATTATTAGCAGTATTACTAGTTGTAATTTTTATATTAACTCAAAATATTTCACTACCAATGGTATTATTTGATAACTGGACAGTGTTAATGGCACTAATAACATGTATCCAAATAGTAATTGCTATAATGCATAGAAAAAAAGATCAAGGTGAAAATAATAATCATGTAAATGCATAGTTATCAAAATAAGCTGTCGTAATTAGAGATAGAAAAGAAGATGTGGGTACCCTAGGGTATCTACATCTTTTTCATATTTGGATGATTTGTTCAATAAATATAACATTTATTGATAATTCACTATTAACTTAAAATTATTGAAAGTACTATTAATTGTTAATAAAACCTCCACTGTTTGTAACAATGGAGGTAGGTATTATGATATTTACT
>CAYJEM010000082.1:0-6773 GCA_964369175.1 uncultured Erysipelotrichales bacterium
AACAAAATGAGGCTAATGGAAAAAGTTTTGCCAGTGTGAACATCTCATGGTTTCCAGGACATATGGCAAAAGCTAGAAGAGAAATCGGTGAAAAAATTAAGTTAATTGATATTGTAGTTGAACTAGTAGATGCAAGAGCACCAAAAGCATCAAAGAATCCAATGTTTAACGAAATCACAAATAATAAACCAAGATTAATTGTAATGACAAAAAAAGACATGGCTGATGATAAAGTTACTGACCAATGGTTAGAATATTACCGTTCATTAGGTCATCATGCAATTTCAGTGAATCTTAAAAACTTCAATGAATACCAACTAATTATTAAAATATGTAAAGAAATACTAAAAGAAAAATTAGAAAGAGAACAAAAAAAGGGGTTACGTCCACGTGCAATGAGAGCAATGGTATTAGGAATACCAAATGTTGGGAAGTCAACATTTATTAACCGACTTGCAAAACGTAAAGCAACGATTACAGGAAATAGACCGGGAGTTACAAAGGCTCAACAAATCATTCGTGTAGATAAAGATTTTGAATTATTTGATACACCTGGAGTATTATGGCCTAAGTTTGATGATATTCATACTGCTAGAAATATCGCATTATTAGGTTCAATTAAACAACAAATACTACCATTAGATGAGTTATTTGTTTATGCGATGGAATATCTAGTAACGAACTATCCTGGAATGGTTGAAAACCGTTATCAAGTAAAAGTGGATTTAGATAGTGATTGGGTAGAACCATTATTTGATGATATCGCTAAAAATCGTAAAATCAAACCATTACGTGGGTATACAGATTATGACCGTGTTATCGATACATTCTTTACGGAAATATTTGATGGAAGTATTGGGAAAATGACATGGGAAAAACCAGAATAGAATACGAATCAGAATATTATAATCAAGGGTATGATTATATAATTGGTGTAGATGAAGCAGGTAGAGGTCCAATGGCAGGTGAGTTAGTTGTTGCTGGAGTTATGTTTGATCGATCATTCTATGATGAGCGCATTAATGATTCAAAACAATTATCTTCAAAGAAAAGAAAAGAGTTATATGATATCATTATTGATAATGCTTTAGATTATTATATAGAAGTAGTTTCAGTTGAAGATGTTGATAAATTAAATGTTTATCAAGCAAGTCGCACAGGAATGCTTACATGTATTAATAAGATAAAACGTGAAAATACTTTTGTACTTTCAGACGCTATGCCTTTAGGAGAGATTGAACATCTATCAATTATCAAAGGAGACCAGTTATCTATGTCAATAGCAGCAGCAAGTATCCTAGCAAAGTGTACACGTGATACTCTTATGAAACAACACGCAATTACTTACCCAGGTTATGGATTTGAAAAACATAAGGGATATGTAACTAAAAGACATAAAGAAGCATTAATTGAGTTAGGGGTTACACCAATTCATAGAAAAAGTTTTAAGCCAGTACAAGCAATGTTAGAAGATCAGTTATCATTTGATATCTGATCTTTTTTCAAGCAATCAAACTTGTTGTTAAGTATAGAATAACAAGGAGGTATGTTATGGAACAATATACACTAGAAGATGTATTATTATACTTTTCATATACCTATAGTGGTGACTATCAAAAGATATATAATGCATTAGAAAATAAAGTACCAATAAATAACGTTGAATTACAAGAAATTAAAAAGCAGTTAACATGTAAATATACAACAATGATGTCTCCTGATTATCCTGAAAGTTTAAAACATATTGAGTACCCACCATTTGTACTATACTATTATGGAAATCTAGATATTATAAATACAAAGACGATAGGGGTTATTGGTATGCGACTTCCAAGTTGTTATGGTAAAGATGCAACATCCATGTTTGTTCGAGATCTTGTAAAAAAGGACTATACAATTGTTAGTGGTATGGCATTAGGGATTGATGCGATTGCCCATAATAATGCCATTGATCACTTTGGAAAGACGATAGCAGTACTTGGTAGTGGAATAGATTATTGTTATCCAAGGAAGAATCGCTTTTTGTATGATATAATAAAAAAAGAGCATTTAGTTGTTAGTGAATATCCTAATAATACAGTTCCCCAAAAATGGAATTTCCCACGAAGAAATAGAATTATTGCTGGATTAAGTAATGAGTTGCTTGTATGCGAAGCTAAGGAAAAATCTGGTACGATGATAACAGTTGGTTTTGCATTAGACCAAGGTAAAAACATATTTTGTATACCTAGTGGAATTGATGGCAATATTGGATGTAATAAATTAATTCAACAAGGAGCTAAGTTAGTAAATAAAATTGAAGATATTTTAGAACAATAATTTAATAGTTGACAAATCAAAAAAAACAAATAATAATAAATATTACTAGAAGGAGGTATGTTATGAAAAAGAAATTAGTAATCGTCGAGTCACCTTCAAAATCGAAAACAATAGAGAATTACTTAGGTAAAGATTATATAGTAACGTCTTCTAAAGGACATATTCGTGACTTATCAAAATCAGGAAAAGAAAGACTTGGGGTTGATGTTGAAAATGACTTCGAACCAAAATATACAATTTCAAAAGAGAAAAAAGAAGTTGTAAAAGAATTAAAAAAACTTGTAAAAGATGCAAGTACAGTTTATCTTGCAACCGACCCTGACCGAGAGGGAGAAGCAATATCATGGCATTTAGCACAGGTGTTAGATGTTGATATGGATGAAGATAACCGTGTTATATTTAATGAGGTAACAAAAGATGCAGTAGTTGAAGCACTAGCACACCCTCGTAAAATTGATCAAGATTTAGTGCGTTCTCAAGAAACACGTAGAGTTTTAGACCGTATTATCGGTTTTAAGTTATCAACACTGTTACAACGTAAAATTAAATCAAAATCAGCTGGACGTGTACAGTCTGTTGCACTTCGTTTGATTGTTGAAAAAGAACGTGAAATTGAAGCTTTTGTTCCTGAAGAATATTGGAAGATTAAGGCTGAGTTTGAAAAAGATAATCTAGAATTTGTTGGAGAACTAACAAAATACAAAAACAAAAAACTTGAAATTAAAAATGAAGAGGAAGCAAATACAGCTTTCAATGCATTAAATAAAGAATTTGTTGTTGAAAAAATTAAAGAAACAAAACGTAAAAGAGAATCAAAACCACCATTTATAACATCAACCTTACAACAAGAGGCTTCATCAAAGCTTGGTTTTAAAGCAAGAAGAACAATGTCTATTGCTCAAAAACTATACGAAGGGGTTAACTTAGGAAAAGAAACAGTTGGTTTAATTACATATATGCGTACTGACTCAGTACGTTTATCTGAAAGCTTCGTAAATGATGCAAATGACTATATTGGACAAAAATATGGTAAAGAATATGTTGGTAAAGTAAAAGTAAGAAAGAAAACAGAAAATGTTCAAGATGCTCATGAAGGGATTCGTCCAACAGGAGTAATGAGAACACCTGAAAGTATTAAGGAATATTTAAAACCAGAAGAGTTTAAGTTATATAGCTTAATATATGCTCGTGCAATTGCCTCGTTGATGGCACCAGCTACATTTAATGCGACATCACTAACATTAGAAAATAATGGATATCAGTTTGCTTCATCAGGGTCGGTATTGATTCATGATGGATATTTACGTGTATATGGGCCATATGAAAAACAAACAAATGAATTTTTACCAACACTAGAAGCAAATGAAACATTAGAAAGTAAAAAAGTTGAAAAAACACAACACTTTACAAAACCACCTGCAAGATACTCTGAAGCAAAACTAATTCGTACAATGGAAGAATTAGGTATTGGTAGACCAAGTACTTATGCAAGTATTATTGATACAATTCAATATCGTAACTATGTTGTTTTAGAAGATAAAGCATTTAAGCCAACAGAAGATGGTACCCTTACTAGTGATAGCTTAGTTAAATATTTTAATGATATTATTAATGTTGAATATACTGCCCAAATGGAAGAAGACTTAGATGGTATTGCAACAAAACATAATACATATGTTGGGGCACTTTCAAACTTCATGGATTTATTCCAACCGCTATTAGATAATGCATATGATAAAATGGAAGTTATCGCTCCAAAGAAAACAGGAGAAAAATGTCCTGATTGTGGACATGATTTAGTTGAAAGAAAAGGTCGCTATGGTGTATTTGTGGCTTGTGAAAACTTCCCAGAATGTAAATATGTAAAAAAAGATGAAGTAGAAAAAATAGAAACTGGAGATAATTGTCCAAATTGTGGAAGTCCAATGATTGAAAAAACTGGACGTTTTGGAAAATTTGAAGCATGTTCAAATTATCCAGATTGTAAATATATTAAAAATAATCGTCAAAAACAAGAACCAGTTATGACTGATGAAAAATGTCCAAACTGTGGAAAACCAATTGTTATTAAAAAAGGACGTTGGGGTGATTTTAAAGCTTGCTCTGATTATCCAAAGTGTAAAACAATTATTAAAGAGAAAAAAGAAAAGAAGAAACAATCGTAGTGATTGTTTCTTATGCTTTAAGGAGGCAATATGAAAGATAAAGTTAATGTAGTTGGTGCTGGTTTAGCAGGAGTAGAAGCAGTATACCAATTAGTAAAAAGAGGATATCCAGTCCGCTTATATGAAATGCGCCCTAAAAAAATGACACCTGCTCACCATGGTAGTGATTTTGCTGAACTTGTATGTTCTAATTCACTGCGCGCTGATGGCATTGGAAATGCCGTAGGGGTATTGAAAGCTGAAATGGAAATGATGGATAGTGTAATTATTAAGTTTGCTAGAAAGCATAGTGTTCCAGCTGGCGGGGCTCTTGCAGTAGACCGTGAAGGGTTTAGTCAAGCGGTAACGACTTTTATTAAAGAGCATCCGTTAGTAGAAGTGATCCATGAGGAAGTAGAAACAATTCCTAATGGTCCAACAATTATTGCTAGTGGGCCACTTACTAGTGACGCGCTTGCAAGTGATATTGCAAGTAAGCTTGGTAGTGAATATCTGTATTTCTTTGATGCAGCAGCACCAATCGTTACAAAGGAAAGTATTGATTTTTCTAAGGCGTATTATAAGTCTAGATATGATAAAGGTGACAGTGAATATATTAATTGTCCAATGACGAAAGAGGAGTTTGAAAGCTTTTATCGTGAGTTGATAACTGCTGAGGTAGTAAAGCCAAAAGATTTTGAAGAAAAATTCTTTGAAGGATGTATGCCTTTTGAAGAAATGGCTAGACGCGGTGATCAAACATTACTGTTTGGTCCAATGAAACCAGTAGGGTTGCAAACACCAGATGGCACGCGTCCTTATGCAGTTGTTCAATTAAGGCAAGATAACGTTCAAGCCTCATTGTATAATATTGTTGGATTTCAAACACATTTAACATGGCCAGAACAAAAACGCATTATTCGTATGATTCCTGGTTTAGAAAATGTTGAGTTTGTGCGTTTTGGGGTTATGCACCGTAATAGCTTTATTTGTTCACCTAAATATCTAGAAAGTTCATACCGTTTAAAAGGAAGTGATAACTTATTTTTTGCTGGGCAAATTACTGGGGTAGAGGGTTATGTTGAATCTGCACAAAGTGGAATGGTTGCTGGTATTAATATGGCAAGACATTTAGAAGGAAAAGAGCTATTAACATTCCCACCAATTACAGTAATGGGAGCCTTGTCAAATTATATTATTCATGCAAGTGAGACTGATTTTCAACCAATGAAGGCTAATTTTGGGATATTACCAGATCTAGCAATTCGTGTAAAAAAGAAAGAACGTAAAGAAGCATATGCTATTCGTGCAATTGATTGTATGAAAGAATTTGTGGAAGAATATGAACTTGGATAAAATTGTAAAAACCTATTTAGAATATCTTTTACATATAAAAAATTACTCTTTAAAAACAGTTGAGTCGTATCAATTTGAAATTACTCATTTTCTTGAATTTATGCATGTAGAAGGAATCGATTCCTTTGATGAAATAACATATAAAATCCTACGCGGATATTTACGTGCCTTACATCAACAAAATTATGCTACATCATCAATTAACCATAAAGTAAGTACACTGCGTTCATTTTATCGCTATTTGGTAAAGCATAAAGTAGTTGTAGAAAATCCATTTCTTTTGTTAGAGTCGCAAAAACAAATACAAAAAACGCCAGATTTTCTATTTGAAGATGAAATGATAGAATTTTTAGATAGTATCGCATCAGGTGATGATTTAGGTGTACGTAATAAAGCAATTGTTGAACTAATGTATGCTTCAGGGCTTCGTTGCAATGAAGTTGTATCATTACAAATCAACGATTTAGATTTTCACAATGAAATGATACTCATTCATGGAAAAGGTGGTAAAGATCGATATGTACCAATTCATCAATATGCTATTGATTGTATAAACCGATATATGCAAACAGTTCGTCCTATACTCTATGCTAAAGCTAGTAATTATCATGATGTATTATTTCTAAATACGAAAGGGATGCCTTTAACAAATCGTGGTTTACAAGATATTATCAAACGTCTTGCAAAAAACTATAATCCTATCAAACATATTCATCCTCATACAATACGTCATTCTTTTGCGACACATTTACTTAATAACGGAGCTGATCTACGTACGGTACAAGAGTTGCTAGGGCATCAAAATATTTCAACAACACAAGTATATACTCATGTAACAAAAGAGCACCTTACAAAAGTGTATGAACAAGCGCATCCACGTAATATATAAATAATATTAAAAAGGGTAAGTTGAAAAAGTAACTTCTACTTTCGATATTGTACAAAGTAAGTAGA
>CAYJEM010000083.1:0-6755 GCA_964369175.1 uncultured Erysipelotrichales bacterium
AGCACCTGCCTTGCACGCAGGGGGTCAGCGGTTCGATCCCGCTTGGCTCCACCATGATTAGTTTAATTAAATTGATGTCGCATATAGATGGCGGGGTAGCTCAGTTGGCTAGAGCAATCGGTTCATACCCGGTCGGTCGGGGGTTCGAATCCCTTCCCCGCTACCAATTTAATTAAGGTGCCCACAGGCAGTCCAACACGGACCCTTAGCTCAGTTGGTTAGAGCTATCGGCTCATAACCGATCGGTCGTTGGTTCGAGTCCAACAGGGTCCACCAATTTAATAACGCGGAGGTTTACCCAAGTCCGGCTGAAGGGATCGGTCTTGAAAACCGACAGGGGATGAAAGTCCCGCGGGGGTTCGAATCCCTCAACCTCCGCCATTTTTAAAAATTGCATATATTATCGCGGGATGGAGCAGTCTGGTAGCTCGTCGGGCTCATAACCCGAAGGTCGTTGGTTCAAATCCTTCTCCCGCAACCAAAATGGTCTGGTAGTTCAGTTGGTTAGAATGCCGCCCTGTCACGGCGGAGGTCGCGGGTTCGAGTCCCGTCCGGATCGCCATGGCTCCGTAGCTCAGTCGGTAGAGCAGAGGACTGAAAATCCTCGTGTCGCTGGTTCGATTCCGGCCGGAGCCACCATTGGCTAATTCAAAGATGTCTATGACATCTTTTTTTATTTTAAAGTAAACCATGTGTCAGTTATGTATAAAAAAGAGAGAGGGATATTATGAAACAAAAAATAATTATTAGTTTATGTATATTATTATTTGGGTGTGTTTTCTTTTTTATTTATTCTAATAGTATCATTACACTATCGTTAATCGATGATTCTATCATTATAATAGAGTATGGTAGCGACTTTAAAGTAGATAATCCAATTCAATACATTAATACTGTAGGTATGAATGAAGATAAAACAAATAAATTAAAAGCAAATCTAACAACAAGCACATTGCCTGTTGATGATGATGGAAAATTAGCAGTTGGAACATACAATTTGACTTTTACGTTTGAAGAACAAGCTGTTACAAAAAAACTAGAAGTCAAAGATACTGTTGCTCCAGTATTCAATGATACAAATGAAGTATCTTTTGAAGAAGGAACTATATATGATTTTAACACGACAATTAAAGCAACTGATTCAACAGAAGTTACAATGACATTTGGAGGTGTAGATACAAATGTTGTAGGTGAACATACTTTAAAAGCTATAGCAACGGATTCTAATGGCAATACTACTACAAAAGATATCAGAGTGACTATTACTGCAAAACCTGTTGTAGAAGAACCTGAAACCTCAGCAACTACATCGCAAGGTGGAAATTCTTCCACTACAAGTGGTTCAAGCTCAAGTAGTTCATCTTCAACTGGTTCTACTTCTAGTGGAAGCACTTCTACTCCAACACCTACTCCACAACCAACCGCCCCAACACAAAATGATTGTTATGGTGTTACTAATAACTTTAGAAATTATTTTACAAGTAGAGATACAGCAATTTCAGCAGCAGACAATTGGATATATAATAACATGACAACAACCGGATACACCGGTTATGGTTTGAATTACTGTACTGGACATGAGAAAGTAGGAGTCAGCTTTTACAAAGTAGAAAACGGAAAAAGAGTATACATGTCAGCAAGCCAAAGGGTTGATTAAGCACAGTCAATTAAATATATGAGACAATTTATGAATATAGATTGTCTTTTTTTATGTTCAAAATAAAGGATACATTATGAAGAAAATTAAAAGAAAAAGTATATGTCCACCAGTATATTAGTGTGTGTGAAAAATAGATAAGGTGGAAGACGTTCCACCTTTTTCAAGCAAAGGAGAAAGAAATGAAAAAATTTAAAAGTAGATTAAAAAAAGTTATTACATCATTACTAGTAGCGATGATGATGTTTACATCACTAGGGCTCACCAGTAAAGCAGCAGGAAATGTAACAACAAGTAGTTTCATCAGCGGGACTAATTTAGAAAATGCAAGAGTTTGGGGACCTGCTCAAATCATCTATGTTAATGGTGAAGAGAGTTTTTGCTTACAACCCGATTTATTAGTGGATACGGGTACAAATCAAAACATAAATTTCGCATCGATAGGTATTAATGATGATTTAGCATATAAATTATCACTTATCGCATATTATGGTTATAGAACACAAACCAATAACACAAACTATGTACTTACTCAAAATTTAATTTGGGAAACATTAGGAAATGATGCATATTATTCAAGTAGTGTATATCCAACACCTGCAAGTCAAAATGCATGGCAGGCAGATGTTATGAATAAAGTAAATAGTTATATGTATTCGACTGTATCATTCTCAGGGCAAACCGTGACTTTAAAATATGGCGAGACAGTTCAATTAACAGATACAAATGGGGTGTTGAGTCAGATGGATTTATCTCGTTATGATGGTTTGCATGTTACAAAGAATGGTAATACACTATCTATCCATGCTAACCAACGTGATGTCAACAATACAAGTGTATTGTTAAAAAAACCGCTAGGACATGGACAAGAAGGGCAGAATTTTATTTATGGAAATCCTGGTAGTCAAGCTCATTCAATCCTAAAAACTGAAGATCCTGATAATGCTTTTGTAAATGTTATCATCAAACAAACAGGCACACTTGCATTGCGTAAAACTGATGAAGTTGGTAATGTGGTTCAAGATGTTACATTCAATATTGCATCCATTCCTGATATGACGGGTATTGTTGGTACATATACAACGGATGCTGGAGGTAATATTTCAGTTGCTGATTTAAATGCTGGAACTTACTACATTCAAGAAATTAGTGCACCTAGTCATTTAATAGTAGATAATACAATACATACAGTAACAATTACTGCTGGTAACACAACTACTTTTAATGCCGTAAATACAGTTCGTAAAGGAAACTTAGAACTTACAAAAACAAATGAAATTGGTGGATTATTAGACGGTGCTGTATTTAATGTTAAATCATTAGAAACATGGAATCCATATGAACAAAATCATACGATTACAGGTGGAAAATTAACAGTAAGTGATTTACCTATTGGACGTTATCAACTAACAGAAATAACGGCACCAGAGAATCATGTTATTACTAAAGATGTGTATGATGTTGTTATTGAAGAAGGTACTACTACAGAACAAGTTGTTGTTAATCGTATTGACCCAAGAGCTCAAATTATTGTCAATAAAACAATGGAAGGTGAAGTGAAAAGTACTGCTGGAGTAGAATTCACACTAACAGCAAAAGAAGATATTTTTGATATCATTTCACTACAATTAGTACATAAGCAAGGTGATGTTATTGGTACATATACAATGGATGGTACGAATACTTTAGAAATTAATGATTTATATATTGGTCGTTATCAACTTACTGAAACATCTACAGCACATGGATATGAACTGGATACCAAAGTATATGATATTCATTTTCGTCAAGAGGATTATGTAACTGCAGTATATAGTCACTCTATTAAACTTGAAAATAAGTTAATGAGAACTGAATTAGAAGTTATTAAATTAGATGCTATAACTGGTAATCCAGTTTTAAATGAAACTGAATTTACCATGTATACGGACAAGGAATTATCAAATGTACATCAAGTTAAAACGACGGATCCAACAACTGGTAAAGTATTATTTGATGATTTGGTATTTGGTAGTACATATTATATTAAAGAAACAAATGCTCCAGAAGGCTATTTGGTTGGTGATGAAGTTAGAGAAGTCACGATAGACGATGCATTTTTAATGAAGAGAAGTCGTAAAATAGAAGCGATAGCTAATGAAAAGCCAACAGGTGTAATTGAACTACAAAAGTATATTCAAAATCCAAATGCAATGGATGAATACTTGTTAGGTTCAAATATCAGCTTTAAATTGACGGCAAATGAGGATATTTATAATCCAGATACAAATACATTATTATATCAAGAAGGTGATGTGGTAAGCACCGGAATAGCACAAGATGGTATCTATATGACTAACGAATTAGGAATACTTTCAATTGGTGATTTACCGTTAGGTAAAACGGGAACAAGTTACCTACTAACAGAAGTTTCTACAAAAGAGGGATATGTTTTATTATCAGAACCTATTGTAGTAGTATTTGATATAGTCGATGAAATTACTACGCAATACGTAAATACCATAGAATTAACTAATGAATTGACGACTACTGAATTTTTAAAAACAACAATTACAGGAGAAGAGTTGCCAGGAGCAACATTACAAATAATTGATAAACAAACAGGTGAGGTTGTTGAAGAATGGGTATCGATGAATAAACCGCATATTGTCAAAGGTTTAATTTACGGTAAGGATTATATTATGAAAGAAACAATTGCTCCAACAGGGTATGTAGTAGCTCAAGAAATCGAGTTTACATATTCTAAGGATGTTGAAAAAGTGACTATGATAAACGAACTGATAAATAGTAAGGTATCAACCGGTGACTACGTTATGGTTACTATGTATTTATATATATTTGGTACAACAATAATCTTGCTTAGCATACTTTACTTTAAAAGAAAAAATAGAAATACTAAGTAAACTACTTTTAAGTAGTTTCTTTTTATTAACTTAACAAATAATTTATCTTTTAAAAACATAATACAAATAATTTTGTGTTATAATGATTTGGTGGGAGGTGGATATATGCCGGCAATATGCGCACATTATCAATTTGGTCAAATTGTTTTTGAACAACTTGATAAAGATATAAAACAATTAATATTACCATATAAAGATACATTTGATATTGGCTTACAGGGACCTGATATCTTATTTTATTATAAGCCATATAAAACCAATGATATATCTAGTTTCGGACATGGATGTCATCGTATACCGGGGTTTAGATTTTTTGAATATGGGTTGAAAAATATTGATAATCCAGTAGTTCTTGCATACATGTTAGGAGTATGTTGTCACTACACACTTGATAGTCATACCCATCCATATATCAATAGTAGATCAACAAATAGTTTTGAACACCAATATTATGAATCTGCAATTGAACATGCGATAATTATTAAATATGGATTATCAAAAAAAAGACATCAGTATGTCTATCCTAAAAGAGTACACTTTGATGCAATCTCTAAATTTTTTGATAAAGTGTCAAAAACCCAGTGTAGAAGTTCAGGTTATATGATGTATCGTCTAAATCGTGTATTTAATCATCGTAGACTTGTCGTTTTTATAGATTGTTTATTAAGAAGAAAAGGTACAATTTACTCACTTTGTTTAGATGAAAATAATCCAGATAATAATGATACAAATGTCTTTTTTAAACTGTTTGATGAATCTGTCATATTAGCAGTTGAGAATATAAATGAAATATATAGGAAGGGATCTATTGCATCTTTGCAATATGACTTTGAGGGGAATTATCATGAAATTTAATAAAGTAGAAAAAAGTTGGATTGCTTATGACTGGGCTAACTCGGTTTATACAATTATAATGGTATCAGCTATATTTCCAATCTATTTTTCAACAGTTGCTAATGCAGCAGGCCAAAGTGGTGATTTTTGGTGGGGGATAGGTACATCAATTGCAACAGGAGCAATTGCATTATTTTCTCCAATACTTGGTGCCTTGGCAGATTATCATGGGTTTAAAAAGAAATTTTTTACTGGTTGTCTAATAATTGGGTTAGTATTTACATTGTTTTGTGCATTTGTTAGTACTTGGGAATTGATGCTAGTAGGATATATTATTTCTCATATTGGATATAGTGGAGCAAATTTATTCTACGATGGTTTTTTGACAGATGTAACGACTAATGAGAATATGGACCGAGTATCTACTTGGGGATTTGGAATGGGATATATTGGAGGAAGTACTATTCCGTTTTTAATCTCGATTGCATTTGTTTCATTTGGAAGTTCGTTTGGTATAGATGCTACTACTGCAATTAAAATATCAATTTTTATCACTGTAGCTTGGTGGGCAATATTTTCTATTCCAATATTGAAAAATGTTAAACAAGTACATGGGGTGGATATGCCACCATCAAAATTAATATCAACAACAATTTCATCTTTAAAAGGGACATTGCTAGAAATATATAAAACAAAAAAAATATTATTCTTTTTACTAGCATACTTTTTCTATATTGATGGGGTCAATACTGTTATTAATATGGCAACTGCTTATGGTACGACGTTAGGGTTAGACAGTACGGGATTGATTTTAGCATTACTTGTTACACAATTAGTTGCATTTCCATTTGCGATTATATTTGGTACACTAGCAAAGAAGTTTGGCTCATTACGTATGATAGGAGCGGCAGTAACTTTATATTTTGGAATATGTATTATTGGTTTTATTATGGGATATGGGATTGAAGAGTCCTTCCTAACAATTCCTCAAGCAACAACAATATTTTGGATATTATCGTTTTTAGTAGGAACTGTTCAAGGAGGTATTCAAGCACTTTCAAGATCTTTCTATGGTAAAATGATTCCAAAGAAAAAAGCTAATGAATATTTTGGGATTTATGATATTTTTGGTAAATTTGCAGCAATATTAGGCCCGATGATTTACGCTATTGTAAAAGGAACAACAGGGCGTAGTTCTTTTGCAATCCTTGCAATTATTATTTTATTTGCAATTGGAGCAATGTTTTTGCTTATTGGAAGAAAATATTTCAAAGAAGTATAATAGATATAGTGCCTTATATAAAAGGGGTAAGTTGAAAAAGTAACTTCTACTTTCGATATTGTACAAAGTAAGTAGAAGT
>CAYJEM010000084.1:0-6685 GCA_964369175.1 uncultured Erysipelotrichales bacterium
ACAGATTCATTTACACCATAAATACCTGAATGTGTTAATTTATCCATTTGTCCATTAAAGTCTAGTGGTACATAGTAGTCACGAGGAATACTTGTCATAAGTACTTCTTTTGTATTTGGGTTAATAGTTACAATCATGTTAACATCTGTTCTTGATACAGAAGCTACACTACCGTAAGTATCAATACCACTAATATAGATATTAAATGGTGTGTTTGTTACATTAACTTCTTTAGCAGTATTTTCTACTTTTTCTTCGATTGCATGTGTCCATACAACACGTGTTTCAGAATCAAAGTTAGGGTAGTTTACTTCTAGTAAACTACGATATGCTTCGTTGACAATAATTGCATCAACTTTATTATCATATAAAGCATCTGCAAGATTATTAAAATTTGTGTATGTAGTTGCTGTAAAATTGGTTTGTGCTTTTTCGATTTCTGATATTGCAAGATTAATATTCTCTGTATCGATAGAAGTATTATATCCATATGTTTTATTAGTTAAATCTTCAATGGTTTCTACAGGGCTATCTTTCATAACAATTACTGATATACTGTTTACTTCAACATCACCACCAGTAATATTAGTAAGTAAAGTGTTTCCTTGAATAATATATAATGATGCAAAAGCTAAAGTAATGCTTATTAATAGGCTCAACATCTTAGCAAAGGCTTTTCCTTTGGTACGAGTATTGTTCTTTTCTTTTGTCATAAAGAAGAATAAAATGAACAATACAAATAATACACCAACAACGATCAAATAATATCTAAGTGGGAGCATATTTAATATATATAGCAAAGCACATACTGCAACGGTTGCGATAAATTGTATTGTAATAATAAATTTAGAGCTAGTAATTCCTTTAATAAAGTTTTTCATGATTATTGCCTCTTTCTTTCCATAATATTTATAATATCATATTTATATCATAGTGACAAATTAATCAAAATTATCACATAAATGTAAAACTCTAGAAATAAGTAGTGTATTTCTAGAGTATATATATTATTTTTGTTTTACAACAAAGTTCCATGCATCTTTGCACATATCTTCTAAATTCTTTGTAGCAGACCATCCTAGTTCATGTAGTGCTTTATCACTGCATGCATAGCATGATGCAATGTCACCTGCACGTCTTGGTTTAATTGAATAAGGAACAGTTATGTTGTTTACTTTTCTAAATGTATTTACTACATCTAGGACACTATAGCCAATACCGGTACCTAAGTTATAAATATATGTTCCAGTATTATCTAACTTTTCTAATGCAAGTACGTGACCTAGTGCAAGATCAACTACATGGATATAATCTCGAACGCCAGTACCATCATGAGTGTTATAGTCGTTTCCAAACACCCCTAGTTCTTTTAATTCTTTATTTGCTACTTTAACGATATAAGGCATTAAGTTATTAGGGATACCATTAGGGTCTTCACCAAGTAATCCGCTACTATGACCACCTACCGGGTTAAAATAACGTAGTAAGCATACTGTCCAATCTTTATTTGCATATTGAATATCTTTCAAGATTCCTTCAAGCATTAGTTTACTAGAACCGTATGGATTGGTTGTTGGTCCTAAATCAAAGTTTTCATAAATTGGTACTGATTTTGGATCACCATATACAGTAGCACTAGATGAAAAGATTATTTTTTTAACATTGTATTTCTTCATTAGTGATGTAATCACTAATGTACTATTGATATTGTTTGAATAATATTCGATTGGTTTTTCTACAGATTCACCAACAGCTTTATATCCTGCAAAATGAATAATTGCATCAATACTTTCATTATTAAATACTTCTTCCATTTGTTGTAAGTTACATGCATCATAGTTATAAAATGTTATGTTTTTATTTGTAATTCCTTCAATAATTGCTACTACTTCTTCTTTTGAATTATATAAATTATCAACGATAACAATGTCATGTCCTTTATTTAATAATTCAACACAAGTATGACTACCAATATATCCACTACCACCAGTTACTAGTACTTTCATATATTTCCCCACTTTCTATACATCAATTATAAAACAAACTATAAGCAATAGTAAAGCATTGTATAAAAAAACACAACTCCTAGGTAGTTGTGTATACTTGACAGTTGTTGGTGAGTTTAACATGTATTTTCTCGCTGCCAAGCAAAGCTAATATTACTACAATGAACAAAAAAAGGCAAGAATACTTGCCTTTATTGTGGTTTTTCTACTGTTGGATCAATTCCGCTTCTTGTTAGTTGCCCGTGAACTGTAGTTCTTGCTGTACTTGTTTCAGCTTGCGTTGCAACAGTACATGTTGATAACATAATTTGGTTAGAACCATCTAATGCAATTGGATTAGCAACGGTATTACCTTGATTTAACAATGATTCACTTGGTAATTGATAAGTATTGTATAACTCGCTATACGCATCGATATGATGAGTACTAAATATTGTATATTGACTCACGGTACCATCAGGTAAATATAAATAAATATACTGATGAGTGTCATAGTACTGAGGATCATTTACATAATTTAATAAATCTGCAAACATTGAACCGTTTTGAGTGTTGTGTCCATATAAAACAGAATTTGGATCACTAAAGTCACCGTTATTATTTTCTTCTATAAAAATACTACCTCCAATAGAATACTTTTTGTTAACATCATGACGTAAATAAGTATCGTTATTTTCACCTTTTAATACTGGATAATTAATATTACTATCAGGGATTTCAATCCAAGCTATAATATCTGAATTTATTTCTTTCATTTTATCCCAATCAATAATTAAGAATGCTTTTTCTTCTGGTTCTGGTACTACGATAGCTTCTTCTTTCACGTTGTCAACAGTTTGTTCTATTTGCTGATATTCCATGAAAATATTAAATAATTGATATCCTGAAAACAGGAACACCCCAATTAATATTACTAAAACTATTTTTCTTATAATGTTAGACATTACACATTAAATTTAAACAACATGATGTCTCCATCTTTACCAACATATTGTTTACCTTCCTGACGAATACGTCCAGATTCTTTTAATGCGACTTCTGTTTTTAATTCGATAATGTCATCATAACTATATGTTTCTGCTTTGATAAATCCTCTTTGGAAATCACTATGGATAACACCAGCCATTTCTGGAGCTGTCATCCCTTGTTTAAATGTCCAAGCACGTACTTCTTGTACCCCGACAGTAAAGTATGTACAAAGTCCTAAAATTGAATAAGCTTTTTTGATTAGTTTATCTAATCCACTTTCTTCAATTCCTAAGTCTTGTAAAAACATCATTTTTTCTTCTTTATCTAATCCTACAAGTTCACTTTCAATTTTTGCGCAAATAGGTACTACATCACTGCCTTCACTTTTTGCAAATTCTACGACTTCGTTGTAGTATGGATTGCTTGTTGGGTCTTCTAAATCTTCTTCACCTAAGTTTGCTACATAGATTAATGGTTTCATTGTAAGTAATGTGTATTGTTTAACAAATACCATTTCTTCTTTTGAAAACTCAATTACTCTAGCTGGAAGATTCGCTTCTAATGTTTCTTTTAGCTTTTGTAGTATTTCTACTTCAATCTTTGCATCTTTATCACCAGCACTAGCTTTTTTACCAATTCTACCAATTCTTTTTTCAACAGAATCTAAATCTGCAAAAATTAATTCTAGATTGATTGTTTCAATATCACGAATTGGATTTACATCACCATCAACGTGAGTAACATCATTGTCTCTAAAACAACGAACAACTTCACAAATTGCATCTGTTTCACGAATGTTACCTAAGAATTTATTCCCTAGTCCTTCACCTCTTGATGCTCCTTTTACTAAACCAGCAATATCTGTGAATTCAAATGTTGTTGGTACTGTTTTTTTAGGTTGTACTAATTCTGTTAATTTTTCTAAACGATAGTCTGGTACTTCTACAACCCCTACGTTTGGATCTATTGTTGCAAATGGATAATTTGCTGCTTCTACTTGCGCATTTGTTATTGCGTTAAATAATGTTGATTTACCAACATTTGGTAAACCGACAATTCCTGCTGTTAATGCCATATTTAATCACTCCTTTTATCTACTATATTCTATATAAATTGTTGTTAAAAAGCAATAAAAGGTTACTGAAAATAAAAAGCCCACTATTCCTTATAGGAACATATGAGCAATTATAAGAATACTATTGATACAATGGATTATAAAACATGAATAAATTGACTTGTTTGTTTCATAACCAAAAGAAGCACCAATAGAAACAAATGAATATGGAATAAGATAAAGGAATCCAGTGTAGTTATCAACACTTAAAGAGCCTGCAACATAAAACAGTCCTAGAACGATTGTACTAATTATTGTTGCTAGTGCGAAATTAAAGCGAGTACGTAAGTAACGAAACACACCCCCACGAAAGACGATTTCTTCAAGTAACGGTTTAATAAATACAAAAGTAAAAAAGAATATTATTCGACTTGCGTCCATTGTACTATACATAGTTACACGCTGCATATCTTCAACTCGAACATATGGAGTAACTATATATAATGTAAATAATGATAATGTTGCAGTAACTAAACCGATTATTATAGAAGTTGAAAATAATTTAGTAATTGATACATTTCTTTCTTTGTTTAATAAATTGTGACAAATTAATAAACTAATTAACAACGTTATAATAGACGTAATAAACTCAATTACAACCTGATTGTTATTAATGTTTTTAAGTAACTCATCTAAGATATTTTGTAGTATCGGTGATAGTACAAAAAATAAGACAAATAATCTTATTGCTTGTTCTATTTTAATTTCACTTGGTTTATATAATGTATCGCGTTTGAAAAGCATATATATTTTTTTCATGTAGTTACCTCCCGTATATAAGCATATCACATATTTTGTTAAATGACTTTTAATTTATGAAAATGTCGAAAATTCTTGTTTATAAGCGATGTTTTGGTATTATATATATGTATGGTAGGAGTTGAAAAAAGTGGAACAAGTATATCAAACAATATTATCATTTATAAAAGGAAAACCTATATTAAAAAATATAATAGTATTAGCGTGTGAGTGGTTACCTAAAGTAACAATGATTATTTACGGATATGTTTTAGTAAATGTGTTTATTTATACTCAACATAGTATTCTTAAAGTAATCTGCATACCTGCTATTGCATTTTTAATTACAACAGTGTTTAGGAAATTATATAATCGTCGCCGTCCATATGAAAAATATGCAATTGAACCATTATTTATGCATAAAAGTGGAGAATCTTTTCCTAGTAGACATACTACTAGTGCTGTAGTCATTGCATTAGTAAGTTTTACAGTATCGTTTCCAGTAGGAATTATTACAAGCATTGTAGCTTTTTTGATTGGGGTGTTGCGAGTATGTAGTGGGGTCCACTACATTAGTGATGTCCTAGCCGGGGCGGGGGTACCACTAGTGGTGTGGTATACGTGGGCTATATTGTTTTAGGTGTAAAAGTAGATAATTGTAAATAAATACGTTATACTGTCATGGTAATAAATTAATAAGGAGAAAAATATGAAAAAAATAGGAATAGTAGTGTTTGTTTCTATGATGATAATAGGAAGTATAAATTCACTAGCAATAACGGATCAAAAAGCAAATGAAAAAGTAACAAACAGTAATACAACGATTACTGAAGATATTGAAATAACAGAAGGAATGCAAGCAATCTTAGATGACCCTAATTCATCGTTTAATGAAGATGGATTTGCATATGTACAAAACACACGTATTTCTAGTCATGTATCAAGAACGGGCGAATTTTTATTATGTATGTCAAATGGAGATGTTTATGGTGCAGTTAGCTTTACAGGTAATGTATTTACATTAGCTGGTGGTGATACATATTATGTAGATCCGTATAATGAACATGTGTTTGTGATGGAAGTTGTTGATGTAGAGGATGATACAGTGACATTGAGTGAAGCAGCAAGGCTATATACGCAACCATATGAAATTGACAGATATTATATCGATATGATTCCTGCAGGAAGTTATCAAATCACAAAACAAGCAACAGACATGTTCTATGTAGAAAGTGCAAGTTATAAAGGGTGGGTTCAAACAAAAAATACAACATTAGAAAACACACCGGAAACAATTACAACGAGTGGTTTAAATGTAGAACAATTGATTATTCCAACTTGGCAATCGATAAGATCTCATCAAACTATGAAGCCAACATATGTTACAATTCATAACACTGGTAATAATGGGTATGGTGCTGATGCCCAGGCTCATGCAAGCTTACAATACAATGGAAATTCACGTAGTGCATCATGGCACTTTACAGTTGATGATACTGATATCTATCAAAGTTTACCACTAGATGAAGTTGGATTTCATTGTGGAGATGCTTTAAAGCAAGGGAATTATAATACAGTAGGTATAGAAATTGCTGAAAATGCTGATGGAGATTATGCTCAAGCAGAAAAAAATGCTGCAATATTAACCGCTCATATTTTATATTCATTAGGACTTCCAGCTGACGCAGTAAAACAACATTATGATTGGAGTGGCAAGAACTGTCCACAAAACATTCGTGAAGGTACTGATGGTACGGCTGGCTGGGATGGTTTCCTAGCAATGGTAAAAGCTGAATATGACAAGTTATCTAGCGGACAACCAACACCAACACCAACACCAACACCAACACCAACACCA
>CAYJEM010000085.1:0-6277 GCA_964369175.1 uncultured Erysipelotrichales bacterium
AAATATAATAAGAAAGGTTATATATTGTAACAAATATATAAAGAGTGAGCAGTATGAAAATTATAAGTGATACATCTACCTTATACTCACCAGTAGAAGGTAGCAAACTAGATATAGAAATATTACCATTAAGCGTGAGTCTTGGTAAAGATAGTTACCGCGAATATGAAGATATTGAAACAAGTGTTTTTCTAGAAGAAGTAAAATCTGGAAAATTACCAACTTCTTCACAGCCAGCATTAGGGGCGACTATTGAAGCTTTTGAAAAATATAAAGATCAAGATATTCTTGTAATAAGTATGGCTCAAGGACTTTCAGGTACATATGATGGTATGTTATCGGCTCGTGCAAGTGTTGCAAACCATAAAAGAATCCATGTTATTAATTCTAGAACACTATGTGGACCACACCGCTATTTAGTTCAAAAAGCATGTGATCTAAAAGAAAAAGGAAAGTCATTAGAAGAAATAAAGAAAACATTAACAGCGTTAATGGATACAGAAACATCATTTTTAATTCCTAAAGATTTTGGATTTTTAAAACGTGGTGGAAGATTAACACCATTAGCAGCAACTATTGGTGGATTATTGAAAATTGTACCAGTAATGATAAAGTCAGAAGATGGAAAAAGATTAGAAAAATTTGCTACAAAAAGAACGCTTCGTGGAGCTATTCAAGATATATCTAATTATTTTGTTAATAATAACTTGAATGAAGATTATGTGATCTATATTTCTCATGCTGGAGTTTTAGAAGAAGCAAAGAAAATTCAAGAACAATTAGCTGAAGTATTTGAAAAGGTACAAATTAAATTATACGAACTATCACCAGCATTTATTACCCAAGGTGGACCAGGTTGTATCGCAATTCAAGCAATGAAAAAATAGTCGATAGTATCGACTATTTTATTATTTTAAAGTGGCGTAGTGCAAAATCAATTCCTTCATCATCATTTGATTTTGTAACAAAAGAACAAAAATCTTTTAATTCATCGACAGCGTTTGCCATAGCTACACTATGTTTAACATAATGTAACATTGAAGCATCATTATGACCATCACCAAACCCCATAGTATATTCTTTATTAATGCCTAGTTTTGAAAATGCAACGTCAAGTGCTTTTGCTTTATCAACACCTTTTGCTGTAAATTCAAAGAAAAATGGTGAAGTAAATACACAATGCAAACGATTCATAAATGGTGCTTGTATTGCCTGGTAATGCTCTTGTAAATATTCGGGCGTGGCAGCTGTTAGTATTTTGTTAATTTCAAAGTCAACAAACGCAGCTAAATCAGCTTTTTCACAAAGCATAAAATTACCACCACGAGCCTCGTACTTTATTACATTAAACGGTTCACTATTAAGCATAATATCGTGATCGTATACATCATTTACGTACATATAATTTCCTTTATCAATCATTGGTTTAATATCAAATTGTTTTACATGTTCAAGTACTTCCTTGCAATCTGCTACTGACATAGCTTGGTTAAATAATACTTCATTATTTGAGCAGTCAATAACACATGAACCGTTATAACTTACTAAAAGTCCATGATACTGCTCCATTTGTAATTCCTGAGCAAGTTCTACTAAACCTGAAGTTGGTCTACCAGATGCTAAAACCAAACGGATTCCTGCCTGTTGTGCTTTCATTAATGATTCTTTTGTTTTTGGTGGTATTTGTTTTTTACTATTTGTTAGTGTACCATCAACATCCATTATTATTGCTTGAATATTCATAATATGTATCCTTTCATCTATAGTTATACTATACAATAAATTAGTTCATAAATATATTTTTTTCATAATTGTGTAAATATTATTTTGTTTATGTTAAAATGATATAGATATAATGAATCGTACCAAGAAGGTATGTAAGACACCAAGAAGGTTTTAAACTTTTTTGGTGTCTTTTTTTGGAGGGAAAATGAATAAAGAAATAAGAAAATTATTATTAGCAGCAATGTTTTTAGCACTAGGATACATCCTACCATTTTTTACAGGGCAAATTCCAACAATTGGGAGTATGTTACTACCAATGCATATACCAGTACTTCTATGTGGGTTTATATGTGGACCAAAATACGGATTATTAATTGGGATAATTTTACCAATATCGAGAAGTATGGTATATGGTATGCCACCAATGTTTCCCGTAGCCATCGCAATGACATTTGAACTTGCATCGTATGGTTTAGTAACTGGTATTATGTATGAGTTGCTTTCAAATAAGAAAGGAAAAATTATTATTAGCTTACTTACAGCAATGGTTATAGGAAGAATTGCCTGGGGAATAACTACACTTGTTTTACTAGGGGTGTCAGGTGGAATGTTTACATTTGAGGCATTTTTATCAGGGGCATTGCTTAGTGCAGTTCCAGGAATCATTTTACAATTAATACTTATTCCAGCAGTAATATATGCACTTCAAAAAGCGAAGGTAATCGATAATGAATCTACAAGAAATTATAGAACATCATAAGTTGAAGTATCCATTGATGCAAGAAACTGATATTTGTAAGTTATTGTATCAAAGTGTATTTGGTGGTAAACACTTATATATGGAATACCCTGAAACCTTTAATTACATAAAAAAAGAAGCAAGTATGTGTAGCAATACAGATTATAGAATTGAAGATATTGGAAATAATCGCTGTCGTTTTTATTTATATAAAGCAAATGATGCAATTTATCATGTAATCACAAAGTTGTTTTTACAATCAACTATGGATGATAGTGCGACCCTTTACTACCAATATTTAGATAAGCTAAATATTGCATATGATCCTCACGATGCATTACAACCATTTAGCCATAGCGAGACATATCGTCAAAACTATCAACCACACTACCGTGTGATTGATAAAGACTTGGCTGATTTGTTTCCATTGTTAGCTTGTATTGTAAATTTAATGGAACAAAAAAAGTGTGTATTTATTTCTATTGAAGGAGAAGCCGGTTCTGGTAAAACTACACTTGCAAATACTTTAGAAAAGATATTTGGTGGAGTAACTTTACATATGGATGATTTTTTTCTTCAACCCTATCAACGCAATGATGCTAGGTTAGAAGAACCTGGCGAAAATGTTGACCACGAAAGGTTTTTAAAGGATGTGTTACAACCATTACAACAAACAGGGGTATGTAAGTATCAAAGATTTAATTGCCGCACAATGCAATTAGAACAAGAAATAACATTAATAAAACAATTACCACTAGTAATTGTTGAAGGTAGTTATAGTATGCATCCAAACTTACAATCATATTATGATTTATCAATATTTATTGAAGTGGATAGTGACATTCAACAACAACGAATTCTAGCACGTAATGGCAGTGAAATGGTTGAGATGTTTGTAAAAAAATGGATCCCACTTGAAAGGGCGTATCATCAAAAATATCATATACCTAAGATAGTTGACTATACTATAAAAAAGTAAGTAACAAATGTGATTTGTATCACAGTTACTTATTTTTTTTAGTCTTTTAGTTGAATGCGATTAGTAAAGTAGTGCTTATATGATAGGTGAACAACAATAAAACAAGCTATTGAAGTGGCAGAAAGTAACATAACGGTAACCATAAGTTGAAAACGAATAGCTATAAGTGGTGAAATGTCAGCAAGTATCATCCCGGTCATCATCCCGGGTAGTGATACTATCCCTAATGTTTTAGTGGATGTGATGGTTGGCATCAAGGCATTTTTCAGAGAGGAAATAATTATATTTTTACTGGCCATATACTTATTGCTACCAAGCGATAATCGAACCTCTATTTCTTCCTTAGAAGAAGTGAATGCTTGATCTAAATTGCGATATGCAATGCCTAAAGCAACCATTGCATTACTAGCAATCATACCAGATACTGGTACCACTTCACTAGGTACAAACTCTAGAGCACCAGTGAATAGTAGAACAAACATTGTAAATGAAGTAGAAAGTAATAAAGCAATAAAAGGAATTTTATAAGATACATGTTTGCTTTTTTTTGCATTTCTACTTGCATTTATTATAATAATAAGCATTAGGATTATAGAAACAATCGGGTTTTTATAGTCAAACAGATACTCTAATACAAATCCGGCAATAATTAGTTGAATTGCTGCAAGAAGAGTACTAATGATTATCTCTTTTTCTAAATTGAGTTTTTCCTTGTATGATATAAATACCGGAACAAATATTAATAATCCTGTAAGTAATAAGCTAGATATTTCCATTTACAGTACCTCCACGTTGCTGATTTTGCCATTATGCATTAAAATGCGCTTAGAAAAAATACGCTTGCTTTGATCGTCGTTATGAGTAACCCATAGTACTGTTACACCTTGAGTTACTAGTGATAGAATATATTTTTCAACAAGTAATTCATTTTCTTTATCTAATGAAGAAGTAACTTCATCTAATAATAGAATTTTTGGGGTAAAAATAAGGTTTCTAACTAGCGCAACTCGTTGCTTTTGACCTCCAGAAAGTTCATGGATACCTTTATTTATTATATTGTGAGGTAAGTCAAAAATATCCAGCAATTCATATATGCGCTCTTTATTTGGTGACATATTTCTAAGAATATATGGATACTCTAGGTTTTCTTGAATAGTCTTTCCAAAAAGTTTAGGAATTTGAATACAGTAACTAATATCTTTTCGAAGTGAGGTTGGTAAAATACAGTTATAGTCTAGACCATTAAATAGAATAGTTCCTGTAGTAGGACTAATTAAATCTGCGCATAACCTTAATAAAGTGCTCTTTCCACTTCCGGATTCACCAACTATTGAAATGCATTCTCCAGCCAATACACGAAGTGATATATTATTAAGTATCTTCTGTTGTTTAGTTTGATAACTAATATTTTTAATTTCCAATGTATTCATATTGTTCTCACTTTCCGTTATCGATATTCGATATTGTAATTTGATAATATCATGTTATAATAAATAATACAAGAATAAAGGTGAGGAATTTTATGAAAGAGCAGATTACTAAAAAGATAGTTAATGGTATTATTTATGTGCATATACTACATCATGGAGTAATTGATGAGTTTTATGGTTCATGGATGATGGAAGAGTTACAAAATCATGGGTATCATGTTAGTCCAGGGACACTGTATCCAATATTAAAATCACTAGTAACGGCTAATCTTTTAACAAAAGAAAATCGTAATGTTAATGGAAAAATCCGTAAGTATTACCGAACTACAAATAGTGGAAAAGAGCTTTTAGAAGAGTTGAAGGGGAATTTAAAAGAATTATTCCATGATTTACCAAAATAAAAAAGAACTAAGAATAGTTCTCTTAAAATAGTAATAAGCTAATAGCCATCACAAACATACCAGATATTAAACCGTACATTGATAAATGGTGGTTACCAAACTCTTTGGCAGCTGGTAATAATTCATCTAAGGAAATATATACCATGATTCCGGCAACAATTCCAAAAAGAACCCCTAGCAATGTATCATTAATAAAAGGCATAAGGATAAACCAGCCTAAAAGAGCACCAATTGGTTCAGCTAGTCCTGACATAAATGATAATAGGAATGCTTTTTTCTTTGAACCAGTAGCTTGGTAAATAGGCACAGAAATAGCAATACCCTCAGGAATATTATGAAGTGATATGGCAATAACAATTCCTAATGCCAGTTCTGGTGCTTGCAAGGCAGTTACAAAAGTAGCTAGACCTTCAGGAAAGTTATGAATTGAAATAGCTAAGGCACTAGTTAAACCAATCTTCATTAACTTACTTGATTTATTTTGTTCTAATGTTTTTACCTCGTGTGGATTTTCTTCTTCGGGAATAAAGCGGTCAATAATAGCGATTAAGGCAATACCACCAAAAAATGATACCACAGTAATGACCGACCCTAAAGATTCTCCCATAGTTGTGATTAATGTATCTTGGGCTTTACTAAAGATTTCCACCATTGATACGTATATCATTACTCCAGCAGAAAATCCTAAACTGATGGATAAAAACTTTTTATTTGTTGACTTAGCAAAAAATGCAATTGTACTTCCAATACCTGTGGCTAGACCAGCAAGTAATGTTAGACTAAATGCAAATAGTATGTTTGACATAAAAACCCCCTCTAGTTAGCGTGTGCTAACTTACGTAATAATATACAAGATTAAAAATTATTTGTCAACCACATTGTATCGAATTCTATGCAACAATGCTAAATATATGCAAAAAAAGATGCAGCTTATAAAAGCTCATCCTTCATTTTTTCTCTTTGAATCATATCTTGATATGAGTATATGCATCCACAATAGTTC
>CAYJEM010000086.1:0-6107 GCA_964369175.1 uncultured Erysipelotrichales bacterium
TATTCTAATGCTTCTACATAATCTAAATCCATTTCATTAGCTTCTTCGTTACCTAATTCTTTTTCTTTTAATTGGTTTGCGAATCTTTCATATTGATCAATTGGATCATTTAACTCAGTAAATGCATTTGCATACTCATTACCGCAAATAAATAATTCAAATCTTTGTGTGAATCTAGGATCTTCTAGGTTCTTTTTAGCAAGTGGACTAATTTCAATTGGATGTCCATAGATGAATGTTGGTTCAACGATTTTTTCTTCTACAAACTTCTCAAAGAATGCATTAACAATATGTCCATATGCAAAATGGTTTTCTACTTCTACATGATGTTCTTTAGCTAATTCTTTAGCTTGTTCAAATGTTAATTGTTCAGTAAAGTCTACACCTGTTTCTTCTTTGATTGCATCCATCATAGAAATACGTTTGAATCCTGGTGCAAGTGATATTTCACTTCCTTTGTAAGTAATATCATAAGTACCTAATACATCTTTTGCAACAGTACTGATGATTCCTTCTGTTGTATCCATCATACCTTCTAAATCAGTAAATGCTTTGTATAATTCGATTGTTGTAAATTCAGGGTTGTGTGTTCTATCCATACCTTCATTTCTAAATAAACGACCAATTTCATATACTGCATCCATACCACCAACAATTAATCTTTTTAATGGTAATTCTGTTGCGATACGTAAGTAGAATTCCATATCTAATGTATTATGATGTGTAGTAAATGGTCTTGCACTAGCTCCACCTAAAATAGGGCTTAATACTGGTGTGTCTACTTCTACATATCCTAGATTATCTAAGTAGTTTTGAATTGAACGAATGATTTTTGGTCTTGTAAAAGCAATTTTTCTTGCTTCATCGTTCATAATTAAATCTACATATCTTCTACGGTATCTTTCTTCTACATCACTTAATCCATGGAATTTTTCAGGTAAAGGACGAAGTGCTTTTGTAAGGTGAGTATATACTACAGCTTTAACTGTTAATTCACCATGATTTGTTTTCATTAATGTACCTTCTACACCAATAATGTCACCAATATCTGCTTTACTGTAGATATCAAATGCTTCATCACCAATTGTATCTTTACGTACATAAATTTGAATTTGACCATCTCTGTCTTGGATATGCATAAATCCTGCTTTCCCTTGACCACGTTTTGTCATAATTCTTCCTGCTACTTTTACCGTAACTGCTTTGTTTGCTAGTTCTTCTTTTTCTTCTTCTCCATATGTAGCTATTAATTCACTACTATATGCAGTAATGTCATATCTTTGTCCAAAAGGATCAATTCCTGCTGCTTGCAACTCTGCAAGTTTTTCTCTACGCACTAATTCTTGTTCACTAAATTGTCTGTTGTCCATGTTTTTTCCTCCTAAAATATAAAAACTCTCTATCCATAAGGGACGAGAGTATCGTGGTACCACCCTAGTTCATTAATAAGTTGCCTTATTAACCTCACTAACTATTATTAGTCTAGCCTGTAACGTAGCCTTACGTCATTCTATCATTTTCAATCCAGAATGAAGCTCCTAGTCTTTATTCATTATTACTTAAATATCTATTTTCACCAACCATAGACTCTCTACTATTTAATATAATAATTACTCTTCTATTCATCGCTTTATACTACGTAATAGTAACGTATAATATTCAAATTGTCAACGAATTACAAACAATTAATTTATAACTCGATATGGATAATCATTGCATGTTTTTTCTTATCTGCAACATTCATCGCAATACGTGTATATAGTTTTAATTTTCTTCTTAATGTTCTATCAACATTATGATAAAAGCCTCGCACTGATAGTAGCTTAGTATTAGATTTTTTTGTAAACTCTTTAGGATCATTTATATGAAAATACATCATTGCATCATGATTTCCTGTTTTTTTAACATATCTTGCTGCATATTTTACTCCAAACTCATCAGTAGCATCAAATAATACTTGGCTGTTTTTAAATTGTTTTTGAAGTTTGGCTAGTAATGATAATACATCTTCTTCTTTGAAATAGTGAAATACCCCAGCTACTACAAATATAGTAGCTTTATTACAATCCATATAATCATTGAATGCTATATCATTTACATTTCCTTTAATAAAGACTTCGTTATCTAACTGTCCTAATATAGTTACTCTTTTATCGATAACTGAATCAAAATCAATTTGATAGAAAGTAGCATTATAGCATTCCTTTTTTAGTCTCCATGACATTGTCTCAAGACCACAGCCAATACTAACAATATTTACATCATGATTACTCTTGACAAACTCTTTAACTACTTTATCCATAACTAGTGCTCTTGAAGCAGAACCCATCATAGTATATTCACTACTCTTATCTATTACTGAATTTTCAGGTAACTTATCTTCTAATTCTAGCGCTTTTTCATCATAAAAATATTCAGGATTTTTCTTTGAAATATAGCACCTTGCCATCAGTGGAATAAACAAAGTATCCTTAACTCCGCTTAACTCCTTATTGCTCATATGTATTCCTCCTATAATATATTTATAATTCCAATTACCCCAAACATACCAAGACCTAAGCTTGGCATACAGATTGAAGGTAGCTCATAAAACCAATCTCTTTTTATTAGTCGCAATATTAAACCAACAATCATAAACACAACTGGATTTAATAACACACACCACATAGGTACATCAAAATAACCATTACATATACTAACGATAACTATTATCGTAGGTACAAGTATAACAACACTGTATAAAATAATAAATATTACTTTAATAGCTGATAATAATTGATTAATTATATATTCAGCAATATCTTCTTGTTTACCTGTTAGTACTGCTTTATATATTATTGGTGCTATACATATAAAACTATGAATAAAGAACCCTGACATTGAAACTACGATCGAAATAATTACTAATATCTCTGCTAAGGCATTATTAATTAAAAACAATTGTCTTGCAAGGGAATAGATCCCTATTCCATACATTAAACTACCAATAAATCCTAATACTATAGATAGTTTAAACCTCCAATTTGACATCTTAACCCAGTTTGATTCGATAACTAGTGATTTTCCTACTTTTTTATTATCCTTACCTTTTAAATCAAGCAATAAATCTCCAACTGCACATATAATTCCCCCTAGTAGTCCTACTGTAGAAAACATCAAATTTAATTCCATATAGTCCACCTCCTGGTCTTGTTAACTTTTTATTTCTTCTTTACACAAAAATAAACAATTGCTCCATCATTATCAAAATATTCAATATCATATCTTTTAATAAGTCTTTGTTTCAAACTTTCTTCACTATCAAAGGGAGGTGTAAACCATCCCTTTTTTGATAGAATTTTATTTACTACATAATCTGCTCGTTTTATTTTTCCTTGAACATAGAAACAAGAGATAAATAAGCCATCTTTCTTTAAAACTCTATATACTTCATCAAAAGCACTTTCTTTATCTGGAAAAACATGAAAACCATTCATACTAAATACGATATCAAATGCCCCTTCATCATAGTTAAGTTTACCAACATCACCTTGTAATAATTGAATATTTGAATTTGTCATTCTATCTCTAGCAATTGCTAGCATATCTTCACTATAATCAATACATGTGATTTTTGCATATTTCATTTTATTGTATTTTTCATATGTAAATATACCTGTTCCTACTGGTATATCTAATATGCTACCAGTGTAGTCATCATCTATAAAGCTAAGTAATTTTTGGGCAATAAGCGGATCATTTACTCCCTTCCAAATAAATTTAGAGTATAGTTTTGTCCACCACTTACGGTGTGTTATTACATCATCATATATATTTTTAGATGCACTGTATGATTTGCTTATTTTATCTGCCATCATTATTCCTCATTTCTTATGATTTTAAAATCACAAATGGTATCACCATTTCCAATTGTCTTTGTTCTTTTCCATTCTAGATTTTTATGCATATTCCCATATAATATATCATCTGATCTACAATAGACTTTAACTATTTCAAAATAGCCATACTTAGTACATACATCTACATATGGACATTTCACCATATCAAAATGCATGTTATTTTTTGTAAGTGTACGAAATTCCATTTTGAAGTTAGCCTTCTCCCCAAAGTTTTTCTTTGTCATGTTACCAAATGATTTTGTTGTAAGTTTATGGATACCAGGTATTTTCATAATTTTTCTTATATACTTAGCAACAATTTCACTTTGCTCATCCATGAATTTTGACATGTCTTCCAAAGCTGTTTCCCTAGATAAACCAAGGAACTGCATTGCATCAAGCATCGCAATACAAGGGTATATACTTTTTCTAGTATGTTTTTTTACAGCCTTACATTCATTTGGGTTTTCAATACACAATTCTCTATATCGCTTATTTGCAGCTACGTAAATATCTTTTGCTTTTACTTTTCCATGCTTATCTTCTAATGACTTGCAAGCCTTTACTAAAAATATACTTTTCATATCATTACCCCTTATATATATATTCATATATATTATTTACATACATATTCATAACTTCAGCCTGTAGCTTTGTTGGCAATATTTGTAGATTCATAAATGCCGCATGATCTTCAATTTCCATCATAATAAGTTGATTATCAGGTAATCTTAGAAAGTCAATTCTTTGAAATCCATATTCTAGCTTAGCGTATGCTGCAAAGTCATCAGCTAACTGTTTTTCTTTATCTGTTAACGTTATAAACTCTGGACGAGGATAATTAGGATACTTTGATGGTGTATACTCGAGTACGTACATCAGTTTTTTTCCCACATAGTAACACTGAACTTCAGCTATGAAATCTATATAAGGCTGAACAATATTTCCTTCTTGGTATTTAGTTTTAAGCATATCTTTAGATACTACTTTTTGGAATAGTCCATTTCCAAATGATTTGTAATCTTTAATTACATACTTATTAACGATAGGTAATGAGTCTATTTTTTTATAAGAATTTATGGTTGGTATTACACGATATCCTTTTTCATACATCTCACATAAATAGCCCTTACCGTGGCCATCTAACCCTACCATATTTACAGTTTTCTTTTTTTTATTAAATAATCTATTTATTAGTTTTTGATTATCTTCATACAACTTTTCTGTTTCTTCTCTTGTACTTACCCAAGTATTTCTACGAATAACTACATCATACATATCATCATCTTTTTTATCATAACCAACAGTCTTTATAACTGCTATATGGCCATCTTTTATAAATGCATCTCTAACTGTACAATCATCTATGTATCCACTACCTACGCAGTTCGATAGGATTAGTATATGATATTTTTCCATTTTATTTATTTATTTATTATGTGATAGTTCCCAATTTATACTTTCTGTTTGTAAGTCAATCATCTTCTTATAATCTGCAGACTTCTCAAGTAATTCATTGTGTGTTCCACTCGCATAAACTTTTCCTTCCTTAAGCAATACGATTTTATCAGCGCCAGCTATTGTACGCATTCTATGTGCAATTACAATCACAGTTTTATTTTTTGTAAGTTTTGAAATTGCTTTTTGTACAGCACTTTCACTACGAATATCTAAAGATGATGTAGCTTCATCTAAAAGAACAATCGGTGCATCTTTTATAAGTGCTCTAGCTATTGAAATTCTTTGTCTCTCTCCACCTGATAACTTCGATCCATTTTCACCTATTAGGGTATTGTATCCTTCAGGCATGCTCATGATAAAATCATGACACATTGCATTTTTAGCCGCATCAATCACTTCTTCATCACTTGCACCAGCTTTACCAATGCGTATATTTTCCATTACAGTATTATTAAATAGCGTTACATCTTGAAATACAATTGATACTTCTTTTAACAATACTTCTGGATCGATGGTTGAGATATCTGCACCACCGATTTCAACACTACCACTAACCACGTCATAAAATCTAGCTGCAAGTTTCATTGCAGTTGTTTTACCACCACCAGAAGGACCAACCAATGCAGTTATTTGACCTTGCATAGCACTAAAACTTACTCCATCTAAAACCGTTTCATTTGTCTCATAGTTAAATACTACATTATTAAAATCTATGTTATATCCACTAGGATTCATTTCTTCTTTTCCAACTTGTAACTTTGTGTTTTC
>CAYJEM010000087.1:0-5936 GCA_964369175.1 uncultured Erysipelotrichales bacterium
GCATCTGTTTCACCTGTAAATGGTGTATATGTAATTGTTGCAGTATTTGATGTTGTAGTAACTGTTTGACTTCCCTCTCCTAATGTTATTGTAAAATCTACACTTCCATTAGCTCCATCGCCTGTCATTGAAGTTTCCGCATTTGCTTGTACAAAGTTTGTTGCTTGAATATCTTCTGCAGTAACAGTCATTCCTGATGCTGTCATTACATCTAAGGCGTTGATTTGTCTTGCGATTTCTTCACGAGCAGTCTCTTGTGTATTTGCTACTTCTTGAGTGAATGTTACTGGAGTAGATTCTATCGTTTCTTTTACACTTAATAAAGATGTAAGTTCTACCATATTTGATGCATAATCCGTTTTATTATCTCCACTCAAAGTTTCAGTAAATAATACCACTTTATGGGCACCCTCATCAAAGTATGCTGGCAAAGTAAGGTTTACAGTACCATTTGTTGCAGTGTTGCTCGTTAATTTACCATAGCTCAGTACTTCATTAGTCGCTCTATGCATCACCATAGCTGATAATGTATCATTTGTACTTGCACCCGTATAATAAATTTCTGCACTTCCACTTGCAACAAGTGGTGAGGATGTCATAGCACTTTCAAGTGTATGCGTACTATCCAACACTGTCATTTTCCAGTCATTATTATCAGTATTTTCGATTGTTGATAAACCTCCACCTACTGTATCTGTTTTTCCACCAACTGCTGATGATAAGAAAAGAATATTTTGAGAGTTCATTATAAAGGCTGGTCTAGCTCCCACACTTGAAGTTGTAGGAGAAACATAATCATAGTCATTTTTAGAGTAATTGACAACTGACCACACTAAAGCACCGGTAGCAGATCTACGTGTCCACCATCTAGTAACGCCAGTGCTTCCATCGATATGACTAAATCTATATGCTAGTGGTGTTTCTAATCCTACATACCATTCTATATCAGTAGTAGATAATGGAAAAAACTTCTGATTATACATAGTATAGGCACGTGATGAACCCATCATAGGATCATGCATACTATCAGCGTAAAGCGTTGTATTGGCAATTATATCTTTTTCTGCTTGCTGTAGTGAAAATCCACTAGAATAGTACGATTGCATTGTAGCAAGTAATTCAGTATCATAACAGTAAAAAGTATCTTCATATACAGCATTAAATTTCACTACATCTGTTACATATTCACTAAGCATTAGTCCTCGATCATTAATTTTGATCCATGGGATAGCACGTCCATCAATGCTCCCCATTATTACTCTATCCATTGCATCTAAATCTGCTTGATTTCCCTTGTTCCAGATATCAATTGAGTTTGCTCCTAGCATGATTTGTCTTTTTTGACTTGAGGCAGCAGATACATTCGTATTTGCTATATCAAAACCAAAACTTGTAATTGTCATAAAGAATGTGACACACACTATCATAATATTTTTTATAACTTTTTTCATAATTTTCTCCTAATCCCTTTAGAATAGTGCAATGCACTATTTCCTTGCACTGTATAAGCACTTTCTTGTTTTATATATCACTAGAATGTACATATACCTTTGAATTTTTGTTTTTGTTTGAAAATAATAGGTATCCAAAACACATTTACTCATAATAATGAAAAATTGTAATAACTACTTTTCATAATATTATACACTGTTGTATATGAATACCTTTCTTATTTATAAATTCTTTACATCTATACGATTTATTGCTTTTTTCAAAGCAATTTCTGTTCTTTGTAAATCAACTTCTTCACCATGTTGAGTTAATCTTTGACTAGCTCTTTGTTTAGCTTCTGTTGCACGGTTTAAATCAATTTCCTCTTGTGACTCTATACCATTAGCGATAATTGTTGTTTCAGTGTCATTTACATATACAAATCCACCTGCTATCGCAAAATGAGTTCTCTGCCCATCAGCAATGTAGTTCATTTCCGAAATTTCAATACCTGTAGCTAGAGGAATATGATTTGCAAGTATTCCCATTTGTCCTGATGTCGTTCTAATATTTATCATCTCGACTTCTAAATTACGATAGATTCCTTTTGGTGTAACAATACGTAACGTGAATTTTTTCATTATTGTAATGTCTTAGCCTTTTCTATAGCTTCTTCGATAGAACCTACATTGTGGAAAGCTTGTTCTGGTAAATCATCATGTTTACCTTCTAAAATTTCCTTGAATCCTCTAATCGTATCTTCTACACGGACATATTTTCCATCCATTCCAGTAAACTGGCTCGCTACTGTAAATGGTTGTGATAAGTAGTTACGTACACGTCTTGCACGTGCAACAACTAATTTATCTTCTTCTCCTAACTCTTCCATACCTAGAATTGCAATGATATCTTGTAATTCTTGGAATCGTTGTAAGATTTGTTGTACTCCATGTGCCACCTCATAATGATCATGACCAACAACTAGTGGATCTAACGCTCTTGATGAAGAGTTTAGTGGATCTACTGCTGGATAAATTCCTAATGCGGCAATTGAACGATCAAGTACAATTTTTGCATCTAAGTGAGCAAATGTTGTTGCTGGAGCTGGGTCAGTTAAGTCATCGGCTGGTACATAAACTGCTTGTACCGATGTAATTGATCCTTGTTTTGTTGATGTAATACGTTCTTGCAACGCTCCCATTTCTGTTGCAAGAGTTGGTTGATATCCTGCTTGTGATGGTACACGTCCTAGAAGCGCCGATACCTCAGCACCTGCTTGTGTGAATCTAAAGATATTATCAACAAATAATAATACGTCTTGACCTTCTTCATCACGGAAATGTTCAGCCATTGTAAGACCTGTAAGAGCAACACGTAAACGGGCTCCTGGTGGTTCATTCATCTGACCAAATACTAGTGCAGTTTTGTTAATAACTCCACTGTCTTGCATTTCAAAATATAAATCATTTCCTTCACGGCTACGTTCACCAACACCAGCGAATACTGATAAACCACCATGTTCAGTAGCAATATTGTTAATAAATTCTTGGATTAATACGGTTTTACCTACACCGGCACCACCAAATAATCCAATTTTCCCCCCTTTAATAAAAGGACAAATTAAATCTACAACCTTAATCCCTGTTTCAAGGATTTCTGTTTCTGTTCTTTGTTGCGCATATGTTGGCGCACTTCTATGAATTGGCATTCTTTTTACATCTGCCGCCACTTCTTCTTTACCATCGATTACATTTCCAAGTACATTAAACATACGTCCTAATGTTTCATCACCTACTGGTACTGAAATTGGTTTTTTTGTATCAATAGCATCAAGCCCTCTTACGATACCATCTGTTGGACCCATCGCAACACAACGAACTACATCGTCACCGATATGTTGTGCTACTTCCACCACTAATTGTTCATCTCCATTTTGTAATGTGATAGCCGTATTTAGTGTTGGTAAATTATTGTCTCCTACAAATTGAATATCGATTACAGGTCCTCTGGCACTTACTACTTTACCTATGTTTTGTGACATAAGGTCCCTCCTATCTATTGTGCATTTGCACCAGCTACGATTTCAGAAATCTCATTAGTGATTGCTGTTTGTCTAGCTTGGTTATATTTTAATAATAGTTTTTCATTTAATTCTTCTGCATTATCAGTCGCAGTTTCCATTGAAGTTCTTCTTGATGCATTTTCACTAGTAACTGATTCAACTAAATATCCATAAATCACACCTTGTAAATACATTGGTATTAGACTATCTAATACCGCTGAAGGACTTGGTTCAAACTCAGTAATTTTGTTTGTAACTTTTATACTTTCAAACTGTGATGTATCAACTGGTAATAATGTTATATTACGAGGCGTAAATGTTAAATTATTAACAAACTCAGTGTAAATAATTTTTATTTTACTTATTTCTTTTTTACGATATTTTGTTGTTATATCTGATACTAATTTAATAACATCTTTAAAATCTAATGTACTATTAAGGTGTGTATATTGATTATTTGCCTCATTACTTAACTTAGCAATAAACTTCTCCACCTTTGTTCCAATAGTATATACATAATCTTCATCATTTACTTCATTAGAAATCATCTTAAATACATTGGCATTATATCCACCACATAGTCCTAAACTAGAACTAATAATGATATAAGCTATTTTACCTTCTTTATGTTCTTGCAAATAAACACTTTCATTTAATCCTTTATTACTTTCAAGGATTTCAGCAACTGTTTCTTGTACTATTGTATAATATGGTTTTAATTCATCTAATTGATTTCTTGTCTTACGTAATTTAGAAGTTGCAACCAATTCCATGGCATTCGTGATTTTTTTAGTAGAATCAACAGATTTAATACGACGTTTAATCTCTTGCATCGATCCTGCCATAGTTTCTACCCCTTCGCGTTTGCTTTTTCAAATTGATCTACAAATGATGACATCACTGCTTTTAAACTTGCATCTAACTCATCACTAATTACTTTTGTTGAAGTAATTTCTTGAATAAATTCTGGATGAGTCATTTGAATATGTTCAACTAATTCTTTCATAAATGCAGTCACTTTATCAACCATTAAAGGTTTAGTAAATCCATGCTTTAATGCAAATAAAGTAATAACTTGTGTTTCAACATCTCTTGGAGAATATTGATCTTGTTTTAGTACTTCACGTACTTTTTGTCCATGATCTAATGTTGCTTTTGTAGCAGCATCTAAATCAGAACCAAACTGAGCAAATGCTTGCATTTCTGCATATTGTGCTAGTTCTAATTTTAATGAACCTGATACTTGTTTCATTGCTTTAATTTGAGCTGCAGATCCTACACGGCTTACTGAAAGCCCTGTATCGATTGCTGGTCTAAATCCAGCATTGAATAATTCTTGTTGCAAGAATATTTGTCCATCGGTAATTGAAATTACATTTGTAGGAATATATGCTGAGATATCTCCAGCTTGGGTTTCAATGATTGGTAAGGCTGTAATTGAACCACCACCATTTTCAGCATTTAAACGACATGCACGTTCTAACAGACGAGAATGTAAATAGAATACATCCCCTGGGTATGCCTCACGTCCTGGTGGACGTTTTAATAATAATGATAATGTACGATATGCTACTGCATGTTTTGATAAATCATCATATACAATTAAGACATCTTTTCCTTGATCTAACCATTCTTCAGCAATTGCACATCCTGCATACGGTGCAATATATTGAACTGGTGCAAGTTCTGAAGCACTTGCAGATACAATTGTTGTATATTCTAATGCGCCACCAATGCGTAATTTTTCTACGATTTGGGCAACTGTTGAATTCTTTTGTCCAATAGCTACATAAACACAATAAATGTCTTGTCCTTTTTGATTTAAAATAGTATCAATTGCGATAGCAGTTTTTCCTGTTTGACGGTCTCCGATAATTAACTCCCTTTGACCACGTCCAATTGGGATAATTGCATCAATTGAAGTAATCCCTGTTTGTAATGGTTGGTCTACTGACTTTCTTGTCATTACCCCACTTGCTACTCTTTCAACAGGTCTTGTTTTTCCAGTAATAATTTCACCTTGACCATCAATTGCTTGCCCTAATGGGTTTACAACTCTACCAAGCATTTCATCTCCTACAGGAATTTCAATAATTTTACCAGTACGTTTAACTTCGTCTCCTTCTTTAATCGTACCTTCTGCTCCAAGTAGTACGGCACCTACAGCATCTTCATCTAAGTTCATTACCATTCCATATACATCGTTTGGAAATAGTAACAACTCACCAAGCATAGCATCATCTAAACCATGTACTAAACTTACACCGTCTCCGATTGTCATAACTGTACCAATATCTTTTAGTTCTAAGACATTGTCATAGTTTTTAATTTGTTCTTTTATTAATGCACTAATTTCATCTGGTCTAAGCCCCACTATTGTCACCTACTTTCTTAATAGTTCTTTTTTCAATATTTCTAATTGGTTTTGAATAGAAGCATCAAT
>CAYJEM010000088.1:0-5770 GCA_964369175.1 uncultured Erysipelotrichales bacterium
TATTGATTTAACTCGTTTTCCATTAATAATTATTCCACTTGCTTTATGTATTGTTTTAGGAACCATAACTGTATGGCTACGTAATTTTGTGCTAATACTTGGTACATTTTTTTTCATAAGATTTCCTCCCATTAAACACATTATAATCTATATACAATAAAAAAAATAGTGGGTAAAGCCACTATTTTCTATATTCTATTTTTCTTTTTAGTACTATACAAATAATTAATAATCCCGACACACAACAAAGCGCTTGAATATATAGTATGTTTATGCCAGTACCAGTCCCTGGCGGGGATGGTACTGGAGCTGGAATTACGGGATCTGTAATAATAATATTTACAGTAGTGGAACTAACTAAATACTCAATATTGTCATTTGGAACAAATTCAAATGTGATTTCCCCATGCATTGCTTCTAGTGCATCAAACTCGTAACTTCCACTAGTTGATGTAACTGGAATCGTAGTAAGCGTAACACCATTTAGCTTTATATTGATTGTTCCATTAGGAAGTTGCTGGTTTACACCATTTATTGAGTAATGAATAGTTATCTTATCTCCAGTTGTTGCTTCCAGTGACTCTGCTTCAATAGTAATTGTAGATGTTGTTACCGGTTTTACTACTACTGGTACAATTATACTTTTAAATGAACTTGTTGTTGCTTCCTTTTGAACTTCATAACTACCACCTACTAGCCCAAATACTTCGCTAGTTGTAATATCATGCCATGTTGTTTGATCAACTTTGTGATAAATATATCCTGTTGCTACATTTGTAATCTTTCCATCATGGTTGTCACCACTTGGATCAATTACTGGTCTTGCAGGTATGCTTAGACTTTGCGTGTCACTATCCAATGTATTAATTGAATCACCTTTTTTAATAATTGTCATTGTTGTATTAAACAAATCATTAGTAATCGGTAAGATACCATCAACCGATATTACTTCTTTGCCATTTACAATATAAGTAGCTCCAGCCTCATATCCGTTTAAGGTTTCATTTATATAATCTATTTGAATATTTGGTGTAGGTTCTTTTATTGTTGGCGGGGGCATAAATGTCCATGGACTAGCAAGTGTCCCTTCACCTATAACCAGTTGATTGGTAGCATCAACAACGATTCTTACACGGACTCCATAGGAATCAACCATACTTACACCGATAGCTTTTGTTGCATCCTCACTAACAACAATCCCAACTGTTGTAATACCAGGAATTATTAACCATGAGTTATATAAACTACCTCCACCAAAGTGGATATGTTCTGTTTGACGCTGTAGATAATATGTTTTACGTGTTTCCCTTGAATTTTCAAGCAATACTAGTGGGTATCCATTATTGGCGTATTCATCGTATTCATTACTATCTAATATATTGATATAATCATCATTTTGCTTTTGAAGCAAGCTTTCTTGGTAATCATTAAAAGCATCATCTAAAAATTCACCGTTTGTCCAACTTTGTAAACTGCTCCCTTGCCATGTAACATTTGATGTGTATTCTTGATAAAGTGGTTGTGCATCTACTAAATTTGTAGATAATAATTCATAGATATTGCCTTCTTTTTCAATAACTTCCCATAAGATTGGATCAATTGAATAATATAGATCACGATACTCATAGTAATCAACCCCTTCAACACCTATTGGAGCATCTATTTGATAGTGTTGATACTCTCCAAAATGAACATATTGGCGATAAATAGGTACATTTAAATATGCTTTATCAAAAGTAACTGCATTACTAGCTAGCACATCATTATGACCACCTTGCGTATACGTCCATCCCGTTGAGTTTGTTCCATCTGGAACTGCTGGAAGCATGAGAGTTGTATCATTTGACCAAACTCCATCTACACTTTTTACTAAAGCATATGGAAAATTAATTAATTTTGCTACTAGAGGATATCCCGCTAGTGAGTTCCCTTCTTGATCACAAAATTGTAGTGCTACTTCATACGTTATATGATTATGTATATAATCCGGAGATTTTTGTTCAAAAATTTCTTTTTCCTGTTTTGAGGTAAAAATTATTGGGTATGCAGGATCTGGAGTTGCTACCCCCGCACTTGGCAAAAAAGCTTTATCTTCAATAACTATTGAACTAGCATCAGCCTCAAAGTCAATTTGTTGTAAACCGCTCCTAAAAACAAAGTACGGACCTAATGATGACACATACTCAGGAATTTTAAGATATGTTATTCCACTATTATTAACAAACGAATTTGGTAATCGAATAGTACGATTATTTGTAAGTGTTTCTGGCATATGTAGTTTTGACAAGTTTGGCGTATCACGAAAAGGACCATTTCCTAAATCTGACATTTGAATAGGTAAATAAACCTCCGCACCACTAGCAAATGAATTTTGGAATACATACAAATCAAAACGTAATCCTGGATGAGTTTCATCTCCGTCTAAAAAAACAACTTCAGTTAAGGTCGTACACTGACTAAATGCATGGTAACCAATATAGGTAATGGTAGATGGAATAACTAGTTTTGTTATTGTTGCATTACCATAAAAGGCTTGGCGATTAATTGAGGTAATTGTTCTTCCATTAATTGTTTCTGGAATAATAATTTCTGTTGGACTAGCAGCTATTCCTTCTGGACTTAAACCGGTAATTGCTGATCCACTTGTCTTAAAATATGCTGGATTTGTTTCAGTATAAAAAGTACTACTTTCTGTAGCATTTACAACATCATTAGAACCATTACCTGTTAATGGTGAGTTAAAGATGCTTAATGCCATCATTAAAATGATCAATACTTTGAGTACTCTATTTTCCCTTTTCATAACGCTCTCCCTAGCTATGTCTATATATTAAATATTATCATATTTACAAATACTCTACAATATGTCTTCCTATATAAAAAACTCAGTTATGAAGGTGGTTTATTCACATTCATAATGAGTTTCATTGTTATTGTTTAGATTCTACTTCGTGTTGTAACATTGTGCTAAATTCATCAAATGATACGTTTGTTTGTTTTTGTTCACCATGCTTACGGAATGTTACACTTCCTTCATCACGTTCATTATCTCCAAGAACTAATAAGTAAGGAACTTTTTGCATTTGTCCTTCACGGATACGATACCCTAGTTTTTCTTCTCTAGCATCCATTTCTACGCGGTATCCAAGTGCTTCTAAGTCAGCCACTACCTTTTTAGCATATTCTAAATGATATTCATTTTTAACTGGTAATACTTTTACTTGTACTGGTGAAAGCCACATTGGGAATTTCCCAGCAAAATGTTCAATTAAGATTCCAATAAATCTTTCAATTGATCCATAGATTACACGGTGAACCATTACTGGGCGTACTTTGCTTCCAGTATCATCAACATAGTGAATATCGAATCTTTCTGGTAAATTCATATCTAATTGGATTGTTCCACATTGCCAAACTCTTCCTAAAGAATCTTTTACATGGAAGTCAAGTTTTGGACCATAAAATGCTCCGTCTCCAGGATTAACTTTATACTCTTTACCTGCTGCCTTACATGCATTAGCAAGTGCTTGTTCACTCTTTTGCCAAATATCCAAATCACCAATGTATTTATCTTCTGGTCTTGTACTTAATTCAATTTTATAATCTAATTTTAATGAAGTATATACTCTATCAATAAATGCAATTAAGCGCACAACTTCGCTTTCAATTTGCTCAGGTGTCATAAAAATATGAGCATCGTCTTGTGTAAATGTACGTACTCTAAATAAACCATTTAATGCACCACTTGCTTCATGACGGTGTACTTGACCAAGCTCTCCCATACGTAATGGTAAGTCTTTATACGAGTATAATCCGTTTTTATATACTAATAAACTTCCAGGACAGTTCATTGGTTTAATCGCAAATTCACGATCATCAACAATACTTGTATACATATTTTCTTGATAGTTTTGCCAATGTCCACTAACTTCCCACAATTCTTTTGACATCATAATTGGTGTTTTAATGAATTGGTATCCTTCTTTTGTATGTTCTTGATACCAATAGTTTTCAAGTAAGTTACGTAAAATCATACCTTTTGGTAAGAAAAACGGCATCCCTGGAGCATACTCATTCATCATAAATAATTCTAATTCTTTTCCTAATTTTTTATGATCACGTTTTTTTGCTTCTTCTAATAAATGTAAATGTTCTTCTAGTGCTTCTGGTGTTTCAAAACATACACCATAAATACGTTGTAATACTTTATTGTTTTTATCACCTTTAAAGTATGCACCTGAGTGTTTGATTAATTTAAAGTTTTTACAAGCTTTAACACTTTCTACATGTGGTCCTCTACATAAATCAATAAAGTCACCTTGACCATATGTAGTAATTGTTCCATCTTCTAATCCTTCAATTAAATCTAATTTATACTCATCACCTTTAAATAATTCTAAAGCTTCCTCTTTTGTTAATTCTTTTCTTACAATGCGTTTACCATCTTTACAGATTTTTTTCATTTCTTTTTCAATTTTTGGGATATCTTCATCCTTAATTACATCTTCACCTAAATCAATATCATAGTAAAATCCTTCACTTACAACTGGTCCTACCCAAAATTTAGCATGTGGATATAAGTGCTTTACTGCTTGTGCTAGTACATGAGCACATGAGTGATTTAATACACTTAATTTTTCATCGTTTTTAAAGTCTATCATTTTATTTCTCCTTGTCTTATAAATAAAAAAGCTCTCATCCAAAGGACGAAAGCATCGTGGTACCACCTTAATTCGTTATTTAAAAATAACCTTATAAGCTATAACGCGCTACCGGCATCCTTTTTCAAGTGCTGCTCATAGGGAGTTTTTATATAGTCTTATCAAAGCTTTCACCAACCGCTTTTTCTCTAAATCAAAGTACTGTATAAACATGTCCTAATCATTGCATTTGTATATATATTTATAATACCCTTTTTTTCATGTTTGTCAACATATCAATCTTTAATTTTTTCTCTAATGATGGCTGTACCACTAAAGATAACACCTATTTTATCATTTGTGAAGTTTACAAAGTCAAATTTCGTACCTATCATTGCATTAGCCCCTTGTTCTATCGCTTCTTCGATGGCACGTTTTTTAGCTTCATACTTATATGCTTTAAGCTTAGAAGTATACGCTGTCACCTCACTACCTGAAATATCTTCAACACTTGCTAGAAACGATGAAGCAACACCAGTACCAATAACAATTTCTCCAGATACAACATCAATATAATCAATTATTTTATAACCTTCATAATTATAACTAGTTGTAATTGGAAATTCATCTATCCGTTTTTTGTTTTCAATATATTGAATTTGTTTATCAAAGTGTCTTTTAAATGCTGCTTTTGTTTCATCAGAGAAATTATGCTCTGCCATCTTTTTAAATGCATAGTTACAATCAGACTCAACATCTTCAATTGACGTATATATTTTAGTACTTTTATAAACTTCTACTTTATCACAACAATTACTACAGATTGTTTTGTCACCAACTACATACCCAACACGATTATATGATTTTGTGTTTTTACTACACTCCATACATTTTGTATCCATAAACAAATCCTCCTATGTTTAAATTATAACATAAAAACAACCCCGTAGGATTGTTAATAATTAATATGCTGATGTTCTATTGATTTGATCTTGGATAATTGCATAACTAACAATTGAAAGTCCAAAAATACTTAAGATAACATATAATAGTGAGTTATCTGTACCAGTTGACGGTGCAAATGCTTTACCCATTTTGTAATACCAGTATAATCCATAAATACCACATGT
>CAYJEM010000089.1:0-5703 GCA_964369175.1 uncultured Erysipelotrichales bacterium
TATTTGTCGTTTGTAGGGGTAATGTATTACCTCTTTTTTTTGTTTGTTATTGTATATGTTGTGTGTGGGGAAGGAGAACCACAATTATGATGTATGCAGATTTAGATGATTTCATTAAATGGCTATTAGGTATTAAATAAAATCAAAATAGCAAATAGGAAATGTATTATTATGTTTCCTATTTTAAAAGTGAAAAATATATGTGGGAGTGAAGTGTATGAAGATAGCGATAATAGATGATCAAGTTGAATGGGTAGTTTTAATTAAAAAGATTATTTTAAGTAATGAGTTGGAGGTTGAAGAAAATATAGATTTGTATGTTGATCCAAGTAAGTTTTTAAACCAGGATAAAGTATATGATGTTATATTTCTAGATGTAAATATGCCTAATGTTGATGGTATAACACTTGCAAATAAATTACTTAATACTTCAACTTTGGTAGTTTATGTAAGTGGTGAGCAAGATAGGTTATATAATGCCTTTGATACAAATGTTGTTGGATATATTTTAAAAGGAAAGCTTAAAGAGGAGATTGTTGGTATTTTTAATAAGATTAAAAATCGTAGAGTTTCTTCAAAAATCACGTTATCATCATCGGATCAAACTTACATATTTGATATAGATGAAATATTATATTTAGAGGTAATGAAAAGAATGATTATTGTTCATTGTGTTAATAGATCAGTGGAACTTTATTATTTACCTTTAGTAGAAGCAGTCAAGTTGTTACCTGATTGTTTTATACAAATTAATAAACAGGAAGTTATTAATATTAATAAGGTTATTGGTTATAGAAATGGAACTGTTCAATTATATAGTATTGATGAGCCTTTACATATAAGCAGAAGAAAAATAAAGGATGTTGCACTTAAAATAGCAACAAGGACATAGCATGGAATATATATTGTTAGAATATTTATATACATTGCTATATGTTGTTGGTATTACATTTGTACTGCTATTTGTATATAGGAAAAATGTTTGCATACGTGTTCCATGGGTTATTTTATGTGTATTGGGGTATGGTGCTGTATTATCGATAGTTACTGCTGTTTTACCTGAACATTCATTTTGGTATGTTATCGTTAATTTAGTAACAGTGGTACTTGATTTTATATATAGTTGTATATTAATTAGAAAAAAGAACTACAATAATATTTTTGTTACAATTGTTTACTTTAGTATATATGGAACTGTAGGTATTAATATTATGAATGGTTTGATGTATTATGAGGGATTATATTTAATCGAGATGTTACTTGGTTTTTATCGTTTTTTTATTTCGATATCTAGTAATTTTTTTGCGATTATAGTTTCTATTTTGTTTGTCAAAAACATTAACTTCATATATGACAAGTTACCTAAAAAGTATATTGTTATATATTTTTTGATAAATATAATCGAAGCTATCTTTGTGATTTTTATCTGTGTATTAATGATTAATGGCTTTAACTATATTTATTCCATGCTTTCAGTATTATCTATAGCTCAGATAATTATAGTTAATAATTATATTGTAGGATCTAACAATATGTATGTAAAAAATCAAGAACATGTATTAACTCAATTTTCTAATGAACTTATGTTAGAACGTATTAAGGAATTAGAGCTTCATAGAGAGTGTTTATTAAAAGAAAGACATGATTATAAAAACAGATTATTGATGGTATCAATGTTGCAAGATGATAAAGAGGCGTTAATGAATTATGTACAAAGTTTGTTAGGGAAAGAGACGCGAGAGATTAGCTTTTGTACAGGAAATAGTATAATAGATGCTTGCTTAAATGTACTAATTAAAACAGATAGTGGGCTTAACTATGATATAAATGTAATGAAGTTATCTAATTATGATACAAATGCCGGTAAACTGTGTTCAGTGTTATTTAATTTAATAGATAATGCTAACGCAGCTGCATATAATTCAAAACAGAAATATGTATCTATTTCATTAGAACAAATAAATCAATTATTATGTATAAAAATTGATAATTCAGTTGATGAGTTACCTACCTTTGAAAGTACCAAGGGTGATGGACATGGGTATGGGATGACGATTATTAATGAAATTGTTGAGGGTAGTGGTGGATTTATTGACTATGAATGCAGTGATGAATTGGTAAAAGTAACAGTGCTTTTAAATATAAATGAAAAGTAAATACCGTTCATGTTTTAATATTGACCATTCATGAAGGAATTTTGTGGATAATATTTACACGATGTAACAATATTTTTATACTGATAGTTGTAGGAGGCGCTTATGCAAAATATTAGTGAATATATAGTTAATAAATTGTTTGTTTCACTTAATGAAGAAGAACAATATGAACTACAATTTGGTGTAGAGCTTATTCTTACGCAATCAATACTAATATCAATAATTATTTTTTCAGGGGTAATGTTAGGTAGATTTGTTGAGAGTTTAGTATTTATTTTATTATTATTAAGTGTTAGAACTGTGCTAGATGGATATCATGCTAAAACGTTTCTTAAATGTTGTATATTAACATTATGTATTTATTTCTTTGTGATGCTTACATGTTACGCAAGTAATGTGTACATATTTGGAATACTATCTGTTATATCAATGATTTATGGAATTAGGTGCATAATATTCAAAAGAAATGAATTAAGAATAGGGGGTATAATAATATGTGCATATGTGGTTGTTAGTACTTTGCTACTATGTGACTACACGCATTTTTCACATATTATTATAAATACTTTGTTTTTAATAATATTAAGTAAGGAGATTGAAAAATGGAAAAAAATCAAGAATTGAAAAAAGTAGTTAAAAAGGTTGCAGTACTTTTTGAAAAAAACTACTCACCATTAGGTTTCTATAAACCAATGAAAAAATCAAAGAAAATAACTAAGTAATAGATACCATTAGGTGTCTATTTTTAGTTTATAAATATACAACATACTATTTTTATTTTTAGGTGAAAATGATATAATATTAAAGAAATATAAAACATATAGCGTTTTATATTCATTAAATGAAGGGAGATTTGTTAGTTATGCTTAAAATGAACAAAATCTGTGTGCTAATACTTACAATGGTAGTATCTTTGCAATGTGTGTTTGCAAATACCACTCGTACAATAGAAGCAGCCGGAGAAAAACCTGAAATCATTAATTTTATTTTGGGGGATGAAATACGTACACAACAATTTTTCACAGATGAAGATGCAATGCCATTTTTACCAAAGAGTGTTGTGGCAACTGTAAAAGAAGTAGATGGTAGTTATAGCTTTATTGATGTACCAGTTAATTGGGGTTATTACCCAGCTACTGCGCTTGTCGGTGGTGGTAAAATAGATGGATTTGATATCAAAAAACCAACTTCACCGTATGGTCCACATAAATATTATCCAATAATAGATGAATCAGGTAGTTTCAAAAAATCTGATTATGACTTTGCTGCTAATGTTTTAGAGGTATTTGAAGAAACTGGTGAGTGGGCTGCTAATAATACTTTTATTCAGGCATATGTCAGTGAAGCAACGCAATCAACAGCTGTGTTTGATGCATCAGTCTCAAATAGTCTTGCTACTGCAGGTGAAAACAATGTTGTGGCAACAGACACTGAAATAACTTTAGAAGTATATGACGGAAGTACAAAAGTTGGGGAAGCAATCATTTCTCCAATATCAGGAAAGTATTTAGATAAAGTTAAAGTATCACTTGTGCCAGAAGAGGGATACCGTTATGAAGAGGGAAGTATAAAATATACAAATGGTGCTGGTACAGCTAGCATTAAACCAGGAAGAACAGGAACTAATGAATTTTATATGTTAGTAGGAGCGGCGGATTTTGCTTTGTCAGCAGTTAACTTTATACCCCAAACTGTTCCACCACAGGTGTTAGTTGCGGTAGATTATTCTAAATTTAATGGTTATGCATATGATGATAATGCAGAAGTTTTAGAACTTAATACTGTAATAAATATTGATAATGGTAATGGTGATGTAACCAAACAAACTCTAACAGCAGATACTCACCTAAATAACCCTACAAGAACAGGATATGTATTTAATGGATATATTTTTATTAAGGAGTCAAATACGTTTGTTGCACAATGGTTAAATGATGGTGGAGATGACCCAGTTGGAGAACAAAATGGCCCAGAAGATAATGATAATCTTCCAAATATATACCAAACCGTTATTAATTATCATATTGTAAATGGTACTTGGGGAACATCGGTAGAACCAACAATCTCTAAGGTAGCAACATTTCTTGAAAAAAATGCTCCTTCTGGAGAAGTAGCTATTTGGCCATCAAAATTAGTTGACCACCAAACAATAGATACTCCAACAAATATGACACCAGTACTAGGAGCCATTGATGGATCGTGGGAAGGAAGTATCATTCCAGAAACTGAATTTATAAGAGAGGATCATGCTGGAAAAGAATTAAACTATACATTTGCTTATACATCAACAACAAAAACATTGACTTATACAGGTCAAGATGAACACAAGGAACTTGTTCCTGGATCAACAATAACTGTGCAAATTGGAAAAGAAGTTTATATAGATTTGGCTGAAGGTGTTGGTTCATCATTAACTATTGGAACACAGCCTGCCATTACAATTGATAATGCTACAACGGCTCATGCAATTGTTGAAGATGCTACTCTTAGCGATCCTACTAGAAATGGATATACATTTATTGGATTTGTATATAGTGAAACAACAAGCACATTAAAGGCACAGTGGCAAGCAAATAACTATAATGTACACTTTGAATCAAATGGTGGAACACCAATCGAAAGTATTGTTGTGCCTTTTGATACATTAGTAACAAAACCTAATAGTCCTTCGCTAGCAAACTTTGAGTTTGTTGGATGGTATACTGATATCGGTCTTACAACTGAATTTAATTTTACAACAACAAAAATGCCTGCAAATGATATTACATTATATGCAAAATATACACCAATCATTCATGACTTAATTTATCCTGGAGTTGCACCAACACCAGGAGAGACATTACCAACAGTTACAGAGAAGATTCCAGATGGGACAAAAGTAACAATCAACAATGATAATGGAACACCTGAAGAAGAAAAAACGATTATAGAAAATACAACGATAACAGCACCTTCTAAAGAAGGAAATACATTCTTAGGATATGAGTATGATGAAGCTACAAAATCATTAACAGCACAGTGGCAAGTAAATAACTATAATGTACACTATGAATCAAATGGTGGAACAGTAATTGACAGCCAAAGTGTTAAATTTGGGGCAAGTATCATAGAACCTGCAATGCCTACAAAAGCCAACTCGGTATTTGTTGGATGGTACATAGATGCAAATTTAACGCAAAAGTTCGATTTTCAAACTGAAACAATGCCAGCACATGACATCACATTATTTGCGATGTATGAGGCTAATCAAACAGCACCAGATACTGGTGATAATACAATTACAGTATTATGGGCAGGGGTATTTGCTTTTGCAACACTAGGAATGATTGGATTACGTAAGAAAAGACAATAATAATGAGAGAAGGAATAACTAATGTTATTTCTTTTTTTTATGCAAAAACACAAGCATGTGGGAGTGGGTATCGACTCTTGCTTGTGTTTTTATCAGGTATTATGAAATAGAATTATTACGATTATGTTTCTTAATCATTGTACGAAATTGACTAACAGTTATCCCTAATTCCTTACTTGCAGTTTGTAACGTGAA
>CAYJEM010000090.1:0-5574 GCA_964369175.1 uncultured Erysipelotrichales bacterium
TGATCTATCGCGACCTCATCTTTCGATTTTGTCGACTTGTATATAATAACAACTCTTACAATTAAAGTCAATAACTTTTTGTAAATTATTTTGAGAAATTTTTGTTAATTATTTCAACACTTTTTTTACACTTTAAATTAACATTTGTTTTCGTGTCTATCATTGATATTATTATTTGAAATCCACACATATTTATGTGTAACAAAAAAACAATGATTATAAATCATTGTTTTAACTAATTATTTTGCGTCTACTTTTTCGTATAGTTCAATAAACTCTTGTGCTAAATCAATAACAACTAACGAAGTCATTAAATGATCTTGTGCATGTACCATTAATAAGTTTAATGGCGCTTTTTCTCCACGGATTTCTGCCTGAATTAATTCGGTTTGTGCATGATGAGCTTCATTTACAGTTTCTTTTGCTTGTTGTAATGATTCTTCAGCTTTTGCTTGGTCTCCAGCCTTAGCATATTGAATCGCTTCAATTGCCGAACTACGAGCGCTCCCACTATTAACAATTAAGTTAATTACAATTTGTTCTTGTGCATCCATTTTGTATTCTCCTTATCTAACTCAAAGTTTCAGATTTCTATCTGCCCCTATATAGTACCATACATTTGATAACGTTTACAATACATTTTTGTATTTGTACCAATAAATCTATATAAGTGTATAAATAAAAAAAAGACACTACATATGTAGCATCTTTTATTTATATCTTTAATTATTCAATAATGTCAGAAACGTTACCAGCACCAACTGTTCTACCACCCTCACGGATTGAGAATTTAGTACCTTCTTCGATAGCGATTGGTGAGATTAACTCAACAGTTAACTCTACGTTATCTCCAGGCATAACCATTTCAACACCTTCTGGTAACTCGATTACTCCAGTTACGTCAGTAGTTCTGAAATAGAATTGTGGTCTATAGTTTCCGAAGAATGGAGTATGACGTCCACCTTCATCTTTTGATAAGATATAAACTTGACATTTGAATTTTTTGTGTGGATTAACTGATCCAGGTTTTGCTAAACATTGTCCACGTTGGATTTCTTCACGGTTTACCCCACGTAATAATACTCCTACGTTATCTCCAGCTTCAGCATAGTCTAATAATTTACGGAACATTTCAATTCCTGTAGCAACTGTGCTTTTTGTATCAGTGATACCAATGATATCTAATGTATCATTTAAGTGTAATTGTCCACGTTCTACTCTACCTGTAGCAACAGTTCCACGACCTGTGATTGTGAAAACGTCTTCTACTGGCATTAAGAATGGTTTGTCAGTATCTCTAGTTGGAGTTGGGATATAAGAATCTACAGCAGCCATTAATTCATGGATAGCTCCAGTCCAGTTTTCATCTCCTTCTAAAGCTTTTAAAGCTGAACCTTTGATTACTGGTGTATCATCACCTGGGAAATCATATTCATTTAATAATTCTCTAACTTCCATTTCAACTAATTCTAATAATTCTTCGTCATCTACCATGTCACATTTGTTTAAGAATACGATGATGTATGGTACACCTACTTGACGAGATAATAAGATATGCTCTCTAGTTTGAGGCATTGGTCCGTCAGTTGAAGCTACTACTAAGATAGCTCCATCCATTTGTGCAGCACCAGTGATCATGTTTTTGATGTAGTCAGCATGTCCTGGACAGTCAACGTGTGCATAGTGACGAGCTTCTGTTTGGTATTCAACGTGAGCAGTGTTGATTGTAATCCCACGTTCTTTTTCTTCTGGAGCAGCATCAATTGCAGCATAATCCATTGCTTGAGCTCCACCATCTTTTGATAATACAGTTGTGATAGCAGCTGTTAAAGTTGTTTTACCGTGGTCAACGTGACCAATAGTTCCGATATTTACGTGCGCTTTCGAGCGGTCAAATTTTTCTTTAGCCATTTAAGGTTCCTCCTATATAAGTTTAAATTTTCGTACAAATACATTTTAGTGTATTCATAAGTAAAAATCAATATTTTTTTGTATTAGTTGTTTCCACCGTTTTTCTTGATGATTTCTTCTCTAATACTTTTTGGAACTGGTTCATAACGATCAAAGATCATTGTGTAGTTCCCACGTCCTTGTGTAAATGAACGTAAATCTGTTGCATATCCAAACATTTCAGATAAAGGTACACTTGCTTGTACTAATACAGCATTCCCTCTTTCTTCTTGTCCTTCAATCATACCACGTCTTGATGAAACGTCACCCATTACACTACCTAAGTATTCAGCAGGTGCAGTAACTTCTACAGACATGATTGGTTCTAAGATAACTGGCTCACATTTTTTACCAGCTACTTTTAATGCCATACTAGCCGCAACTTTGTATGCCATCTCTGATGAATCGACATCATGGTATGAACCATCAAATAATGTAGCTTTGATATCTAATACTGGGTACCCAGCGATCATACCTGTTGCAAGTGAATCTTCTAAACCTACTCTTACAGAGTTAATATACTCTCTAGGTACAGATCCCCCAACGATTGCATCAACGAATTCAAATCCTTTACCTTCATTTGGTTCGAATTTAATCCATACGTGACCGTATTGTCCACGACCACCTGATTGTTTAACGTATTTCCCTTCACATTCAGCCATAGACTTAATTGTTTCACGGTAAGCAACTTGAGGTGCTCCTACGTTAGCTTCTACTTTATACTCTCTACGTAAACGGTCAACGATTACATCTAAGTGTAACTCACCCATCCCAGCAATAACTGTATCTCCAGTTTCAGGGTTAGTGAATGTTCTAAATGTTGGATCTTCTTCCGCTAACTTAGATAAACCAATACCTAATTTATCTTGGTCTTGTTTTGTTTTTGGTTCAATTGCAAGTTCGATTACTGGCTCAGGGAATTCCATTTTTTCTAAGATAACAAAGTTTTTCTCATCACAAATAGTATCTCCTGTAGTTGTGTTTTTGAAACCAACTGCAGCAGCGATATCTCCTGCATAAACGATTTGAATTTCTTCACGTTTGTTAGCATGCATCTGTAAGATACGTCCTAAACGTTCTTTTTTGTCTTTTGTAGAGTTTAATACGTATGATCCAGACTCAATAGTTCCTGAATACACACGGAAGAAAGTTAATCTACCAACAAATGGGTCAGCCATAATTTTAAATGCTAATGCTGAGAATGGTTCATCATCAGACGCATGTCTTTCGATTTCATTTTCATTTTCATCAATACCTTTAATCGCAGGGATATCAGTTGGTGCTGGTAAATAATCAATTACCGCATCTAACATTTGTTGAACCCCTTTGTTTTTATAAGCAGAACCACAAATTACTGGGAATAAATCAACAGCTAATGTTCCTTTACGGATTGCAGCTTTAATTTCTTCTACAGTAACTTCTTCTTCTTCTAATACTTTCATCATTAAATCGTCATCATAAGATGCAGCACAATCTAATAATCTTGAACGATATTCGTTTGCTTGATCAATATAATCAGCAGGGATATCTCTTTCTTCTTGCTCTTCACCTTTTTCATCTACATTGTAGATTGCTTTCATCGTAACTAAGTCGATAATTCCTTCGAATTGATCTTCAGCACCGATAGGTAATTGTAAAGCTACAGCATTAGCTGCTAATCTTTTTCCTAATGAATCAACTGACATGATGAAATCAGCACCAGTTGCATCCATTTTATTACAGAATACAATACGAGGTACTCCATAAGTTGTAGCTTGACGCCAAACTGTTTCAGTTTGAGGTTCTACTCCAGCTTTAGAGTCTAATACTGTTACAGCACCATCTAATACACGTAATGAACGTTCTACTTCTACAGTAAAGTCAACGTGACCCGGTGTATCGATGATATTAACGCGGTGTCCATTCCACTGTGCAGTTGTTGCAGCAGAAGTGATTGTAATTCCACGTTCTTGTTCTTGTTCCATCCAGTCCATTTGAGAAGCACCTTCATGCGTTTCTCCGATTTTATGGATTTTACCAGTGTAATAAAGTACACGTTCAGTCGTTGTTGTTTTACCAGCATCGATATGCGCCATGATACCTATATTACGAGTTTTTTCTAATGAAAATTCACGAGCCATAAAAATCTCCCTTCTAAATTTTTCTTTATTTTTTTCTTATTACCAACGGAAATGAGCGAATGCTTTATTAGCTTCAGCCATTTTATGAGTGTCTTCTTTTTTCTTAACAGAAGCACCAGATCCGTTAGAAGCATCGATAATTTCGTTTGCTAAACGATCCACCATAGTGTTTTCGTTACGTAAACGAGAATAGTTAACTAACCATCTTAACCCTAAAGTCATTCTTCTTTCATTTGAAACTTCAACAGGTACTTGGTAGTTAGCTCCACCAACACGTCTTACTTTCAATTCAAGAACTGGCATAATGTTATTGATTGCTTGATCGAAAACTTCCATTGCTGGATTTCCAGTTTTATCTTCAACTTTTTTAAATGCATCATATAAGATGTTTTGTGCAACACCTTTTTTACCATCAAGCATAATGTTGTTGATTAACTTAGAAATTGTTTTTGAATTGTACACTGGATCAGGTAAAACGTCTCTTTTAGCGATTTGTCCTTTTCTTGCCATTATAATTTCCTCCTTCTTTTATACTTGATTACTTAGGTCTCTTAGTACCATAGTGTGAACGGCTTTGTTTACGGTTAGCAACTCCAGCACAGTCCATTGTTCCACGAATAATATGGTAACGAACCCCTGGTAAGTCTTTAACACGTCCTCCACGAATTAAAACAACACTATGTTCTTGTAAGTTGTGTCCAATTCCTGGGATATATGCTGTTACTTCCATTCCATTTGATAATCTAACACGGGCATATTTACGTAAAGCCGAGTTAGGTTTCTTTGGTGTCATAGTAGCAACACGAGTACAAACACCACGTTTTTGTGGAGATTTTGTGCTTGTTGGCTTTTTAGCTAACGAGTTGAAACCTCTGTTTAACGCTGGTGATTTTGATTTTGTAGTTTTGTCTGTACGACCTTTTCTAACTAATTGATTAATTGTAGGCATTCCTTGTTCTCCTTTCCTATCAAACACACAATTCCGGGTGTTTCATAATTCTCAATAAATATTGCACCCATATGTAGGCACTGATACGATAATATCATATGGTATATTCTATGTCAACATATATTAGAAATAATTTTATATTAATTTGCTAGTGCAAATTAATGAATATCTAGCTAATTCACTCTTGGCGAATATTGATCTTTAAAAATATAGTTTAAGTGCAAAAGAAAAAGGGCTCTATACTTTTACTGGGGGACAAATAAGTCTTCCAGTTTTTCTTTACAATAAAAATAGACATAGCTTATAACTCGTTTTACAATTTAAGTGCTTAATCAAAAACGAAAGGAGTTATATATTCTATGTCTGTCACTTATTATAACAATGATTTATTAAAAGTTCTACAACTTAATTCTAAGGAAGGTGATTTTTTACCTATTCCTTATCCTTCTGGGTCATCTGTACGTATCGTAAAACATACTAACAGTACTTCTACACAATTTATTAATCTTGTTTCTTTTCAAAAACATCCATGCTGCCCACATTGTGGTTGTACTA
>CAYJEM010000091.1:0-5499 GCA_964369175.1 uncultured Erysipelotrichales bacterium
TAGAAGTATCTCCTATAAACGTAAACTTTCTATATCTTGAAGCAAACTAGCAGCATCACTATCACAAAGTATTGTAAAGTTTGGGTGTAATTTTAAAATAGTAGCTGGTACATCTTGATTAATTGGTTCTTCGATAAAACGTTTAAATATTTCTGCTTTTTCTAATCCATTGACAATCATCACTAAATGCTTGACGCGCATCAAGCTCTTAGCTCCCATTGTGAGTGTGGCTGGTTGACGAGGTCTATTGGCATAGGTTGGATTTACTGCTTGTTTTTCGGGAAATGGAATAGAGTACGTATAGCTATCAAATGGAGTACAACGAGGGCAATTCCCACAGAAGTGACCATCTTTACCTAAACCTAATACCATAACATCAATTTCTCCTGCATTACGAATCATTGTGTCAAAATCTTGGTAGTCATCATTATGCATAATATGAATTCTCTCGTTAGGGATATTGGCATCTTTAAAGAACAGCTCTTGCATCTCATTCCAGTTTGGACCATATTCTTCATCAATATAGGGGTTTTCATCGAATAAGTAATATTGAATATCTTTAAACTTATCTTGATTTTTTACATGAGGAATCATCATTTGATACATTGTTTTAGGTGATACACCAGCTGTTAATGAAATATTAACACGTTTATCTTGCATCATTGTACCAAGTAATATAAACATTGCACTTTCACTCATTTTTTGTTCATTAGGTTCAATTATTAATTTCATAGCATTCTCTCCTTGTTATAATTAAAGTATACGCCTTGAAAAACTTGTTTTCAACAAATGAAAATATTTTTTATTTTTTTTGCAATAAAATGCAATTTTGGTGCATTAGTATAGTGAATAGGAAAGAGAAAGTAAAAAATCTTATTCTTAAACAATAATTAACGTGCACAATTATTGAACAAATAAAAATAGAAAAAGAGGATAAAAAAATGGAAACAAATAAAGGATTAATGAAAAAGAAAGTTATAGCAGGCATTATAGCAGTATGTGTAGTTGCAGTAGCAGTAATAGGATTAACATTTTCAAATGTACAGGCACAATACTTAATGACAATTGCTTTAGATGTAAACCCAAGTATTACTATGGATATCGACACAAATGGAAAAATTATAAGTGTAAATGCAAATAACGAAGATGCAACAATTGTATTAGAAGGGTTAAACTTAGTAGCAATGGATGCTACAGAGGCTTCATCGATGATTGCAACGTCTATGCAAGAACATGGATATATTGAAGAAGCACATGGTGCTATCTTACTTACAGTAGAAGGTGAAACAACTTTAAATGAGCAACAACAAGTAGTAGCCAATGAAGTAAACCAAGCATTATCAACTGCGACAAACAGTGTTGTATTTTCACAAGTAATTGGAGATAGTGCAGTAATTGAACAATTAGCAAAAGAATATAATATTAGTGAAGGGAAAGTAGAACTAATTAATCAAATTATTGCAGCAGACAACACATTAACATTTGAAAGTTTAAAAGATTTGTCAATTAAAGAATTATCATTATTAGTGGTAAATGGTAATAGAGATATTAGTTCTGAAGTTAGCCAAAACGGAACAATTAGTACAAATGGGTATATTGGTGAAGATGCAGCGATGCAAGCAGCAATTGCATTAGCTGGAGTGAATGAATCAGCAATTACAGAAAAAGAAATTGATTTTGATTTAGAAGACGGTAAAATGGTATACGAAATTGAAATTAATACAGTTAATGGAGAATATGAGGTAGATATTGATGCAAAAACTGGAGAATTAATTTACTCTGATTATGATGTTGAAGTAAATGATGATCAAGATGATGATCAAGATGATGATCAAGATGATGATCAAGATGATTTATATGATGACCAAGACGATGACAACGATGATGATGATGACAACGATGATGATGACGATGAAGACGATGAAGACGATGATGACGATGATGACGATGATGACGATGATGATGACAATGATGACTAGTTATAAGTAGAAAGTACGCAAGGCGTGCTTTTTATTATATCTTCTAAAAAAATTATTATGTTATTTGAACAGTGGCAGGGGAAAGGATATAATTATTTTAACAGTAAAATAGAGGAGGAACGCAATATGAATTTAGAGAAAATACGTGTAGTGCAGTATGGTTGTGGAAAAATGGCAAAAGTGACATTACGCTATCTTTATGAAAAAGGTGCTGAAATTGTTGGTGCTATTGATGTAAATCCCGAAGTTGTAGGAATGGATGTTGGTGATTTTGCTGAGTTAGGTGTAAAACTTGGAGTAACAATACAAAGTGACGCTGATTATGTACTAGATTCATGTGACGCTGATATTGCAATTGTAACATTATTTAGTTTTATGGCTGATTGTTACGAACATTTTGAAAAATGTTTGGTTCGTGGAATTAATGTTGTAACAACTTGTGAAGAAGCAATATACCCTTGGACAACAGCGAGTCATTTAACAAACAAACTAGACCTGCTAGCAAAAGAAACAGAATGCACAATTGTAGGTGCTGGTATGCAAGACATTTATTGGATTAATATGGTTGGTTACGTTGCGGGTGGAGTACATAACATTAGACGTATCGAAGGTTCTGTAAGTTACAATGTAGAAGATTATGGACTAGCATTGGCAAAAGCCCATGGTGCAGGGCTAACCCCAGAACAGTTTGAAGAACAAATAGCGCATCCAGAAGAATTGGAGCCAAGTTATGTATGGAATTCAAATGAAGCTCTATGTAATAAAATGGGCTGGACAATTAAATCTCAAACACAACGCTGTGAACCTTATTATTATGATAGTGATTTATATAGTGACACACTAAAAGAAACAATTACCAAAGGAAATTGTATTGGTATGTCAGCAGTTGTTACTACTGAAACATTCCAAGGTCCTATTATTGAAACAAAATGTATAGGTAAAGTATATGGGCCAGATGATGGAGATATGTGTGATTGGAAAATCATTGGTGAGCCAGATGTAGAGTTTTATGTAAAAAAACCAGCTACTGTAGAGCATACATGCGCAACAATTGTAAATCGTATACCAACAATATTAAATGCGCCAACAGGATTTGTAACTGTTGAAAAATTAGATAGTGTAGAATATTTATCTTATCCAATGCATATATATGTAGACTAGTATAAAGATGTAACAACTTTGTTACATCTTTTTTATTAAAGGATAACAAAGTCTTAATATAATGTTATAATAAATGTACAATAACAGATACAATCAAAAGGAGACTAGCATAATATGATAGAAATTTGTTGTGGTAGCTATCAAGATGCAAAAAATGCATATCTTGGAGGAGCTAAAAGAATTGAATTGAATAGTGCGTTATCATTGGGAGGCTTAACACCAAGTGTTGCATCATTGCTGCTTACTAAAAAGAATACTGATTTAAATGTAATATGTATGGCAAGACCTAGAGGGGCAGGATTTTGTTATTTAGAGGATGAATATATTCAATTAAAGGATGAAATGATTGCTTTGCTTGAAAATGGTGCTGATGGTATAGCATTTGGATTTCTATTAGAAGACTTTACAATTGATAAAGTACGAACGAAAGAAATTGTTGATATTATTCATAGCTATAATAAAGTCGCAGTATTCCATCGTGCATATGACTGTGTAATTGACCCGTATCAAAGTATAGAAGATTTAATTCAGTTACAAGTAGATAGAGTATTAACAAGTGGGTTGCAACCTACAGCAATAGCAGGAAAAACACTTATAAAAGAATTACAGGATACATACGGATGTAAGATTGAAATTCTTCCTGGAAGTGGGGTTAATGCAGCAAATGTTGAAGAGCTTGTAGAGTATACAAGAGTTAATCAAATCCATTCTTCATGTAAGGATTTCATTAGTGATAATACAACAACAGGAAAAAATGTAAATTATAGTTATAGTGGAAAAAATCATGAAAATGATTATGAAGTAGTAAATATTGAAAATGTAAAATTATTGGTAAAAGCATATAAAAAGATAACAAAATAAAACTAATCAATTTGTTATCTTTATTTTAAATGCAGTATTTGATTTATTCGCCATATTTTTATAACAGTCTAGGAAACTAGGCTTTTTTCATTGCTTAGGTACTATTGAATTACAGAACGCTTTTTCCAGCGACCACTTAGAAAATATGGTGTAATAATGAACCCATATGTAAAGCCAGCAAGGACGCTACCTAGCCAAAAACCCATAACCCCCATATTAAATGTTATTCCTAAAAGTAGAGCAAGACCAATTCTAACAATAAAACCATCAATAAATCCCATTATAAAGTTCATTGATGAAAATCCAATCCCATTAATCAAGGATAGTATTGGAGCGCGAACTGCAGCGCCCATAAAGTTTAGGACAATGATAATTGCATATGTTGGTGCCATTGCTAAGACTTCTGGTGTTTGGTCAAATAGTGAAAATACAAACTCTGGAAATAACCAAACAACGACACTTATAATTAGTGAAAACAACAATCCCATTAAAAATACTTTATAAACGATTTTCTTAACACGATCAAAATCTTGTGCCCCAAAACTCTGACCAATCATACTTGAACCAGCTGTAGATAACCCGTTGGTTACAATCATTGCAATTTGACCTATCTTATTACCTACACCAGTAACTGCAGAAATTATTACCCCATATGTATTAATGAAAGAAGTTACAAATAATACAGAAATGTTTATTGCAGCAAACTGTAAAGACATAGGAATCCCTAGAGTAAACAATGTTTTAACATTTGAATGATTTAATGTAAAGTGTTCACGTTTGAAATCAAAACCAAATTGCTCGCGCTTTTTATATAAATAAATAATTGCTATAATGAAACTAATTGCTTGACCAGTAACAGTAGCAATTGCTGCTCCAGTTGTTTTCATATCGAAGATACCGATTAATATTAGGTCTAATATAACATTAATTGTAGCCGATATTGCTACAAATAGAAGGGGTCTTTTAGAATCACCCATACCACGTAAAATGGCACTAACAGTATTATATCCAAAGATAAAAACCAAACCAAACAATCCAATAACTAAATAATCATTAGCCATGGATAATGATTCTTGGGGAACGTTAATAAGCTCCAATAAAGATGTTGTAAATGGTAAAAAACCGATACTAAGTAATATTGCCATGGAAATAATTATTAAAAACATAGTACCAATCATTGATTGAATACGATCTTTACGGTTGCTGCCAATAAATTGACTAATAGATATTTGCCCAGCAGTTGCAAATCCAATACCAATATTTGTAAACATCATCAATAAATCACCACCATTTGATACTGCTGAAATTCCAGTACTACCAACAAATTGTCCAACAATCATCATATCAACTAAGTTGTAGCATACTTGTAGCAAATTAGCGATAATAAAGGGTGTTGAAAATATAAATAATTGCTTTGTCACATTTCCTTTTGTTAAATCTAATCCAATTGTTTTAGTCATAAAATACCTCACTAGAAAAGAGTATAAAACATATTTTA
>CAYJEM010000092.1:0-5330 GCA_964369175.1 uncultured Erysipelotrichales bacterium
TCTTTCATAATTCCTCTCCTTTTACACAGTAATAGATTGTAACATATTTATAACAAAATTCCACATAATCAGACAAAGTTTCAGAATATAAAAATGATCAAGAACATTGATCATCTATAATTATTTACATTGTGGGTTAATGATTTCAAATCTATCATCATGATTTTCTTCGCCCCATGCACACATTAGTTCTAGAATTGGAAGTAATGTTCTACCTTTTGGAGTTATAGAGTATTCAACACGTGGGGGGATTTCACTAAAAGCTTGTCTATGAATTAAGCCATCAGATTCTAATTCACGGAGTTGGTTTGTTAGTGTTTTTTGAGATACTTGATTAACTGTACTCATTAGTTCCTTAAAGCGCATAGTGCCATCTTCTATAAGTATATAGAGTATTAGTGGTTTGCATTTACCACCTATCATTTTTAGTGTTACTTCAATCTCTGAATTTACTTGTACTTTGTCCATTAGTTACCTCTTTTTCCCTTAGTGTATTAAATGTACCGTATTGACCATTTAATACATGAAACATATAATATTTATATTATAGTAATTTATACTATAATATTACAAAAGTCAATAAGGAGAATACATATGAAAAAATTAGTAGTAATTACAGGTGCTAGTTCAGGTTTTGGAAAAGAACTTGCAAAGATGTTTAATGAAGCAGGGTATCCATTACTTTTACTTGCTAGAAGAATAGAATTGTTAGAAGAAATGAATTTAACAAATACAATCTGTAAAAAAGTAGATGTAACAAATAAAGAAGAATTTGAAAATGCGATTCGTTTTGCAGAAGAAAAATATGGTAAAACTGATTTATTAATTAATAATGCTGGTATTATGCTACTTGGAAACTTAGAAGTGCAAGATGCAAGTGAATGGCAAAGAATGTTAGATGTAAATGTAATGGGTGTTATGAATGGTATGCAAATTGTAATGAATGATATGAAAGATAGAAATTGTGGAACAATTATTAATATATCATCGATTGCTGGTGTGAAACCATTTGGTAACCATGCAGCATACTGTGCTTCAAAATACGGTGTAGTGGGATTGTCAGAAGTAGCAAGAATGGAACTATCACCATATAATGTTCGTGTAATGAGAATTTGTCCAGGTGCAGTAGCAACTGAATTATTAAGTCATACTACAAGTGATGCTATTAAAGAAGGATATAATGAATGGAAAGATAGTGTTGGTGCTAATAGTATTACAACAACAGATGTAGCTAGTACAATTAAGTTTGCATATGAATTACCTCAAGGTGTAAATCTTAGAGAAATTCAAATTGCAGATACAAAACAAGATAATTAATAATAGGTGGTCAAAGATACAATGATAGTTAATATTGTGTCTTGATCACTTTTCTATTTTAAGTTATTAATTCTGTGTGCATAATGTTTTGATATTAAAACATTGTATGCTATATTACAAATGAATGTTAGTAAGTATATGTATGGAGGAAAGTAAAATGAAAACGGGAAAAATATTTATTAGTATATTTATGCTAGTATCAACATTATTTATTGGTGGTAATCAAAGCGTTGAAGCGATTACTAGTGGTAAAGAAAAGACGACAATGGCAAACCTTGTTATTCTAGCAACATTAAAGGATGATCCTGAGGCAAGTAAGATGGAAATGCCAGAGGTCTATCAAGATATTATGGATTTATATGATGGGGAAAGTGATGTTTCATTTACTAAGTATTTTGAGACAGTATCTTATGGACAGTTTTCTGTAGACAATATATTTCCACAAGATCAAGGAACATATTTTGATGTCATTGAATTACCGTTTACAAGAGAAGATTTTGCTAATGTACAACAAGATACAATGTTAATAGATTATGTTTTACAAAATATTGATGATTCTATAGATCCGTCACTTTTAGATCTAAATAATGATGGTAATATTGATAATATAACAGTCTTTTTACAATCAGATCCTGGAAAAACAATGGATGAATATCCAACACTTTGGCCACATAAATCAACATATTTTGGTGACGCTACGTATAATGGTTTAGGTGTTAGTTTAATTAATGTAATGTCATCAGCTAGATCATATGACCGACTTGTTGAAGGAGCGGGAGTAACAATCCATGAATTTATGCACAGTATGGGATATCCAGATTTATATACCTTAGATTCAACTTCTCCAGTAGGAAGATTTGATCCGATGTCTATTGCTGATAAATATATATCATTCCCACTTGCTTATATGCGTCAACATTTTTCTGGTTGGATAGATATTGAAACAATTACATCTAGTACAACAAATGTAGTGTTGGATAACCAATATAATGCTGGTGGTAATCAAGCATATATTATAAAGTCACCTTTAAATAAGTATGAATATTTTGTTGTAGAGTACCGTAAAAAAGGAGACTCAATCAAGTCTGAATTAGATGCTAAGTTAGGAAGCGAAGGAATTATTGTATACCGCGTAGATACAACGATACCAAACCTTACTAACAAAGGTGAAAATCCAGCGATATATATCTTTAGAGATCAAACATTAGACAATCCTGAAGGAGTTAGTGCTGCAAATCTAGGGGCACTGTCAGCTCAAAACGGGAAAACATCAATAGGTAGCGTAGACTTATCAAAGGGATTAACTGATGGAGCACTTACCTTTCAAGATGGATCTAATTCTGGAATTGTAATTAGTAATATATCAAATGCCGGTGGAGAGACAATGTCATTTGATGTAACAATACCAGAAGCTTCTGCTTTTGATTTATGGACTGATTCTGGATTTGTTGATAACAATCCAGATACAAAATCATTAACATCATTGTTAGATGTAGATAATACGATTTATATGTTAGAAGGTCGTAATAATAAATTATTCTTACATACACAAAATGATTCATCTTGGCAAACAATTGTAGAATACAATGCTGGCAATGATACTTCTGTAACTGATTCAACACTCTTTACATATGAAAATGAATTATATGCAAGCTATGTAGAATACAAAGATACAAATAATGTTGTAATCATTAAATATAATAAAACATCAAACAACTTTGAAAAATATGCAACAATTCCTCATGCTGGAGATCAATCGGCATATGCAATTGATACAAATAGTCATGGAATCTTTGTTACCTACTCTACTGGTGGAATGAATATTGAAATACATCTTGCTCAAATTGTTGATGGAACTATCAAAGACTTAGGTGTTTATAGTAACGTGGCTGGAAGTCCAGAAATAGAAATCGTTGATGATAATATTTATGTATTTAACCGTGAAGCTAATGCTGATATAAAAATGTATCAATATAATGGAAGTGGCTTTACACCAATTACAAGTTCAAACTTTAATTCAAACTCATATGATATTATATCGTATGCAAATAAACTATATTTACTGACAACAAATGATGGTATTACATTACATAGTTTTGATGGAACAACATGGCAACAAGAAGCATATGTTGATACTGCTAGTTTTGCACCAAAACTTGCAGTATCTCAAGGAAACCTGTATTTGATTACATCTACTGGAAGTAGTGATGGAAATACACTTGGTTATCGCTTTGATACAACAACGAAAACACTTGTTCAAGAAGGGTATAATATTGATGTCGATAGCAATGATTACAATTTAATTGCCATTGGAGAAAAATTATATGCAACATATGTAAATACAGAAAATAAAATAACCGTAAAACATAAAGAATCAAGTAATAAACTTGTATCGATAAGTGTTACTCCACCAACAACACTAGTATATCAAGAAGGTGACATAGTAGATGAAACCGGTATTCAAGTTGTGGCAAACTATCAACAAAGTCAAAAAGAGTTACTACGCGTGGAATATACAATTGAAGGATTTGATACAACAGTAACAGGAGAGCGACTTGCAAAGGTGACTTTTGCAGGAATTACTCGTGAATTTGAATATGAAGTAGTACCAAAACAAAAGTCATTAACAAATATTGAAATCAAAAATCCTGCAAATAAAACAGAGTATACAGTAGGAGAAGTAGTAGATTTTAGTGGATTACAAATTCAAGCAAGATATAGTGATGGAAGTGTTCAAGATATTCCTACATCAAGCTTAACAATTAGCCCAAATAGGGCGCTTATTACAAGTGATACTACAGTGGAAATAAACTATAGTGGTAAAACAATAAGTTATCCAATAATAGTGGTTGAAAAGCCATCAACATTAACAAATATTGAAATCAAAAATCCTGCAAATAAAACAGAGTATACAGTAGGAGAAGTAGTAGATTTTAGTGGATTACAAATTCAAGCAAGATATAGTGATGGAAGTGTTCAAGATATTCCTACATCAAGCTTAACAATTAGCCCAAATAGGGCGCTTATTACAAGTGATACTACAGTGGAAATAAACTATAGTGGTAAAACAATAAGTTATCCAATAAATGTTAAGGAAGATACTACGCTTGTATCATACAAAACACATGTTCAATATGACGGATGGCAAGAATGGAAACATGATGGACAAATGGCAGGAACTAGTGGTGAATCAAAACGTCTAGAAGGGATTAATATTGAATTAGATGAAAGTATTCCATATAGTGGTGGTATTCGATATCAAACACATATTCAAAATATTGGATGGCAAGATTGGAAAAGTGATGGAGCGATGTCAGGAACATCTGGTCAATCACTAAGACTAGAAGCAATTCGTATTGAACTTACTGGAGAGATGGCAAAACACTATGATGTGTATTATCAAGTACATGCCCAAAATTATGGTTGGTTAGACTGGGCAAAAAATGGTGAGCTTGCAGGTACTGCAACTTATGGACTACGACTTGAAGGGATTCATGTACAGTTAGTAAAAAAAGGAGAGCAAGCACCTGGAAGTACGGATACGCCATTTGTTCAAAACTATACAGAGTATCAAACACATGTACAAAATGTTGGATGGCAAGAACTAAAAAATGATATGGAAGTATCAGGTACATCAGGGCAGTCACTTAGATTAGAAGCAATTAATTTAAAATTAACAGAGCAACCAGAAAGTGGAAGTATCCAGTATAGAACACATATTCAAGATATTGGGTGGGAAACGTCATGGAAAAGCAATGGTCAAAATTCTGGAACAAGTGGACAGTCAAAAAGACTAGAAGCAATTCAAATACAACTTACAGGAGAAATGGCAGAGCAGTATGATATATATTATCGAGTACATGCTCAGAATCAAGGTTGGCTAGGTTGGGCCAAAAATGGAGAGAGTGCTGGAACCGAAGGAATGTCTTTACGATTAGAAGGAATTCAAGTTGTTGTTGTACCAAAAGGTAACAAAGCACCCGGAAGTACTGTAAATCCGTTTATCAAATAAA
>CAYJEM010000093.1:0-5135 GCA_964369175.1 uncultured Erysipelotrichales bacterium
ATATAATTTTAAAAATTAAAAAAATATTTGACTTATGGTCATAAATTAGATAAAATGTGTAAGCATATGTTATTTGTATAAAAAATATTAAGAAATTTTGGAGGTGTATTAAATGAAAAGAACATATCAACCAAATAAGAGAAAAAGATCAAAAACTCATGGTTTCAGAGCTAGAATGGCAACTGTAGGTGGAAAAAAAGTACTTGCACGTCGCCGTAAAAGAGGAAGAAAAGTATTATCTGCTTAATTAAAATCCACTTTACGGTGGGTTTTTTTTCTAAATAATTATGAAAAAAGAGTATAGAGTTAAAAAGAATGAAGAATTTGCTCGAATAATTTCAAAGAAAAAAAGTGTTGCTAATCAGGCATTTGTTATATATTTTTTGGAAAATGATATAGAACATTATCGTGTTGGAATATCTGTAAGCAAGAAATTAGGAAATGCTGTAGTAAGAAATAAGACAAAAAGACAAGTTCGTATGCTAGTTAATAATATTTTTAGTTGTCAGCAGGATAAAGATTATATTATAATAGTAAGGAACAAGTTTTTAGAATTAGATTATCAACAAAGAGCAAAAGAATTAAATTTTCTCTTAAAAAAAATCAAAAAGAAGGCGGAAGGATAAATGTATATTAGTAGTAAAACTAAAAAAATATTAAAAATTGTAGGTTTAGTTTGTTTTATTCTGGTACTTACAGGTTGTACATCTAACTTAGATGCAAATCAACAGTTAATACCTGAAAGAGCAATTACAGAATCAACACCATGGACTTTAGATGTAGGTTTATTTGATTTCTTATTAGTATTTCCAATCGCAAAAAGTATTATTTTTGCATCAAATATTTTAGGAAATGCTGCATTTGGGGTAGTAGCAATTACAATTATTGTAAACTTACTAACATTACCTATCATGATTAAATCAAATATTTCTCAACAAAAAATTCAATTAATTCAACCAGAAATTGAAAAAATTCAAAGAAAATATAAAGGACGTAAAGATCAACAATCACAAATGCGTCAAAATGCAGAAATTCAAAATGTATATAAGAAAAATAACGTAAGTATGTTTTCATCATTTACGATGTTAATTACATTACCAATTATGCTTGCAATGTGGCAAGGGGTACAACGTATTGATATTTTATATACAACAACTGTATTTGGAATTAATTTAGGTAGTCCAATGATGGAACATGTATTTGCATTTGAAATTCCATATATTGTATTACTAGTATTAGTAACAGCAACGCAATTTTTCTCAATGGAAATTACACAGATTATGGCACGACGTAATCCTCGTTATAAAGTAACAGCACAAACGAAACAAATGAATACGATGACTCGTATGATGACTTTAATGGTAGTATATTTTGTATTAATCATGCCAGCAGCGATGTCATTATATTACATTACTACAAACATTATTAATATTTGTAGAACATTATACATTCAATTCTTCCATATCGAAAAATCAAGAAAAGAAGTTGACAGTATTAATAAAAATTTCCTAGATAAAAAATAAGGAGAACATATGAAAACATATAGCGCAAAAACAACTGATGAAGCTTTAGCACTTGCTTGTCTTGATTTAGGTGTTACATTAGACCAGTTGACATATGAAGTTATTTTAGAAAAAAAGAGCTTATTTTCTAAAAGAGTAGATATTACTTGTTATACAACACAAATGATACAAGATTATATTGAAGATTATATCCGTCGTATTTTAACAAATATGGAATTTGAAGTTGAAACAGTATCTTATATCCAAGATGGTAGAATTTATTGTAACGTTAATACAAATCACAATTCTATTTTAATTGGTAAAGCGGGAACAATTTTAAGAGCATTGAACTTTATTGTAAGAAATGCCGTAAGTACAACATTTAAAAAGCGTATTGAAGTAAGTGTTGATATTAATGGATATAAAGAAGATCGTTATAAAAAAGTTGCTTCTATGGCAAAACGTTTTGGAAAACAAGTACAGCGAACGAAAGCAGAATTAAAATTAGATCCAATGCCTGCTGATGAAAGAAAAGTTATGCATCAAATATTAACTGAAATGGATAATATTAAAACTGAGAGCAAAGGCGAAGGTAAAGATCGTTATATGACGATATATTATAGTACAAACTAGAGATAATGATTTCATTATCTCTTTTATTTTCAATGTACAATTGATATAATGCAAAGGAAAGAGGTGGAACTATGAATGAAGATATCATTGTTGCAGTAGCAACAAGTCGCTTAGAAGCAGCAATATCAATGCTTAGAATAAGTGGTAAAGGAAGTATTGAATTGGTATCAAAATTCTTTACTGGTAGAATAGTAGATAAAGAATCTCATACAATTACATATGGATATATAAAAGATAAAAATGAAAAAATAGATGAAGTTATGGTTTCGATATATCGAGGAAAAAGGACTTTTACTGGTGAAGAAATGGTAGAAATAAGTTGCCATGGAGGGGTGTATATTACATCAAAAGTACTAGAAACAACTTTAAAATATGGAGCAAGACAAGCAGAACCAGGTGAATTTAGTAAGAGAGCATTTCTTAATGGAAGAATTGATTTATCTCAAGCAGAAGCTATTAGTGATATTATAACTGCAAAAAGTGGATTAGCAACAAATTTAGCATTACAAGGAATTCAAGGAAATATACGTAATTTTATTGAGGATTTAAAAGAAGAATTAATTAAAATTATAACTCAAATAGAAGTTAATATTGATTATCCTGAATATGATGATGTAGAGGAATTAACAGCTAAAAATTTATTACCTAAAAGTATTATATTAAAAGAAAAAATGGAAAAAATATTAGATGATTCCAAAAATATTAAATTATTAAAAGAAGGTATTAAAACCGTAATTATAGGTCGACCAAATGTAGGTAAGTCTAGTTTATTAAATGCACTATTACAAGAAGATAAAGCAATTGTAACAAATATTGCTGGAACTACTAGAGATATAGTAGAAGGAAGTATTCGTGTTGATAATATTATACTAAATATGATTGATACAGCAGGTATTCGTGATACAAAAGATATTATCGAAAGTATTGGGGTTGAAAAATCTAAGTCATTAATTAATGAAGCTGAATTATTATTATTAGTAATTGATGGCTCAATGCCTTTACAACAAGAAGATATTGATTTACTTGAACAAACAAAAGATACAAATCGTATTATTATAATAAACAAAAAGGATCAAGGTAAAGTTATTGATATTGAAGGTGTAGAAGTAAGTGCTAAAGAAAAAGATATTTATCAAATTACTTCTAAAATAAAAGATATCTTTAAATTTGGTAAAATTGATTTAAATAATCAAGAGATACTAACAAATGTAAGACAAACAAATATTTTATATCAAGCAAAAATTCAATTAGAACAAGCTATTAACGCTATGAATATGATGGTACCAACAGATTTAATTGTAGAAGATTTATATAGTTGTTGGCTACTTCTAAAAGAAATATTAGGACAACAAGCAAAAGATGATTTATTAGATGAATTATTTAAACGCTTTTGCATAGGTAAATAAAATGGATAAAAATACAAGCAAATACTTAAAATTATCAAAATACTTTAGAATAGCACTAATTATTTCTTTATTAATATATGTTCTTTTAGCAACAATAAATACAGGCGAAATTGAAATTTATACAAAAATAGCATTACTTACGACAGCAACACTAGCAATTATCACAACAGTATTTCAGGTATTAACACTAATAAGTAATAGAAAATAACTACTTTTACAAGTAGTTATTTTTTATAGTAAATCATATTCCTTTGGTTTATTACCAACAATAACTTTATCATTAGTTTCAAAAATTGGTCTTTTTACAAGCATTCCATCTGATGCTAGAAGTTCAAGTTGTTCAAGTTCACTCATGTTAGGTAGCTTATCTTTTAATTGTAATTCACGATATTTCATACCTGAAGTATTAAAAAATCGCTTTAGAGGTAAATTACTTTTTTTATATAAATAAGAAAGTTCATCAACACTTAGTTTTTCCTCAACGATGTGACGAGTACTAAATTCCAAACCCTTTTCTTCTAGATAAGTTTTCGCTTTTTGACATGTTGAACATTTTGGGTACCAAATTAATTTATTCATAATATTTCTCCTTATTTTCATTATAATAATATATGAATATGTGATTAATTGCTAGAAATTTGCTTATTTATGAATTTGTCGATATTGTAGAGGAGTATATTTATAGTATTTTTTAAAATGTGATATATATAGACTTGTACTTGTATAACCTATATTGTCTGCTATTTTTGATATTGACATTGTAGTATCAACTAGTAAATTAACACTTTTCTCTAATCGATAATGAATGATATAGTCGTATGGCGAAAGGGATGTAAATTTTTTAAATAGTCTTTGAATTGTTGAACTAGATAAATAAGAATAAATAGATAAATCATGTAATGTGATTTGATTTTTATAATTTTCATTTATATATGAAAGTAATTGTGTAATATCAGTATTATTAGAAATAGTATTATTAGTATCCTTTTTAATAATCAAATTAGTTAGTTGATACCATAGAGTTAATAGTTGAATTGTTTTAAAATAATTATCTTCATTATTATAAATTAGATTAATACTGTTTATTGATATATCATCATGGTATATAAAAATATCATAATATAAATCTCCAATAATTTTATAGTAGTGGTTATCATTATTTAATATTTTAATAAGTGAATCATTAAATAATAGACTACGATAATGACTATTATGAGAAACTATTTTATGAAATACATTTGTATTTATAAATATAATATCGCCTTTACTACAATAATGTGTAGAAGAAAGTGAATAAATAACTAAGTTTCCAGAAAGCACATGTATAATTTGAATTTCATTATGACAATGAATTAATGATAAACGACTATCGTTTTTTGTAATTGTATTATCTAGCAGTAATAATGGATAATCATTGTCTAGTTTATGTTGATGAATATGTTTACTTGTTAGCATATTATCTCCTTTGATTAGATATGTATATTATTTGAATATATTATAGCATATATATGATTAAATTGATGATAATATTATATTATTCAAAAGGAGACCAACTATGATAAGTCAAGTGAAAATCAAAAATAAATTATTGTAT
>CAYJEM010000094.1:0-4603 GCA_964369175.1 uncultured Erysipelotrichales bacterium
AGCTGGATAATTAACTCATTAAATATACAGTACATACGACGACAAAGGAAGCTAACGCTTCCTTTTTTGTTTAGATAAAAAAAGATAGCTCTAGCTATCTAGTTTCGTACATATGCTTTTAGCACTTTTATTGTACCTTCCCCTTCTGGGGTTATCGTATATTGGCCAACACTAGCTGGAATAATAAAAGTTTCTGCATAATGTACTACATAGGGTTCAAACCTATTAGTTGGGCTTTCAACAATTGCACATTTACCTTCTACAAGATTTAGCACATTCACTCCATCATTTGTATCGTGTATTGTTTTTACTTTTGTAGTAATAACTCTAGTTTCTATAAACTCAAGCTCATGAAGTCCAGTTTTGATTTCACTTGTATCGTCATTTATGTATATATCTTCAAATGCGTTAACTAAATTCTGTTTAACCCAGGGTGTTGTTCGTGACCAATCAATCACTTTTTTACCGTCTTCAATATGGATAGGTCTTGGAAGTCCATCTAACCCTACACGATCCCAGTCCCATAATTTGAACGTAAAAATATATGGTGTCGCACTAACTTCTAAAACCATACAGTTATTAGATGAACAATGAACCGTACCTGCTGGAATTAAGTAATGATCATGTTTTTTTGCTTCGAAAAAGTTTATATATTTATCTGCATCAAACTTACTATTACCTAATTGTGCATCTTCAAGTGCGCTAATCATTTCTTTGGAATCTATATTTTCTTTTAACCCCAAGTATACTCCCCCGCCATCTTTAGCATCAAGTATATAGTAGCTTTCATCTTGCGTATAAGCCATCCCAAAATGTTCACGATTGTATTCTGTAGTTGGATGTACTTGTAAACTTAGATTTTGACCATCCATCGTATCTAAAAAGTCGAATCGTATTGGGAATTCATTTCCAAAGCGAGCAATATTTTTTTCACCTAATAACCTTTTACCTTGATACTTTACAACATTCATTGCTGGAGATTCAATTATTGTATTTCCGTACTGTAAGTAAATACTGTTTTCCTCTGGTACTCCATCAAAACTCCATGCAAAATTTTCTTGTTCTTTATCAAGATCACATACTTCCTTCATCCATTGTCCACCCCATACTCCAGGATCGAAATATGGAACTAATCGAAATGGTTTAGATGCTATTTGTTCTAAACCTAGAAGAAAGTCACGACCACTTATCATATGAGGTTTGTTTTCATTATTTGTATCTAAATAATAAGTAATATCGTTGTATAAGCTTGCTTTATGCTTATCTGCAATACGCCACTCAATAAAAAACGCTCTTTTATACTTCAATAAAATGTCTTCATTGGTATTACTGCATTTGAAATTTGTTAATCCATTACGATAACGTTGTTGAATTTCCCATCTTGCTAAATCTAAATAAATTAAAACATCTCCCTTAGTAGCAATACTTGCACCAACGCCATAAACAATTTTAACTCCTGCAGAATTATTTATTTTGTCTTGGGTTTCATTAAGTTTTTGTCTATCAACAAAATCAATTAGTGATCCATGATACATAATACCTCGAACACGGTCTGTCGTTAAATGTGATTCCATTTTTTTAGTGATCGTTTCTTCATCATAAAAGAATTCTTCACTATTATATATAGTAATATCTTCTAAGTTATCAAATATATTTTTTTCGATTTCTCTAACATTTACGCCAGGATAACAATCAAAGACAATTGTTGTATCCCCATTTGCTCGTTTTTTTATTTCTTCTACTATATCTTTATAACCATTAACTACTTTATCTTGGTAACCTTCAACTTTTGTTTTTGGATAACGATTATAATTTTGCTCATGATTTAAATATTTCATTATTTTCTCCTTTAAAATATGTGCGTAGCACATTTACGCTACAGTTTGTAAGATTCTTTTTCCCTTGTGACAATGCATCTAATAGAGGCATTGCAGATGGCGTAATCGAAAACGCTGATAATAGCCCAAGCTGATATAACTCATCTATTTTTCCATCAACTTTTCCCCCAAGGGCAATTACTGGTATATTATGAAACCTTGCAACTTTGATAATACCAGCTATTGTTTTTCCTTTTATTGTTTGATTATCTATTGATCCCTCACCTGTAATTATCAAATCAGCACCCAATACTTTATTTTCAAAATCTGTATACTTCATAACTAAATCAATCCCAGAAATAAGTTTTCCACCAACAACTAAAAATGCAAAACCAAGACCACCAGCTGCACCGCACCCAGCAGTAAAAGGAGACACACTACTTTGCTTTTCTATCAGGGCAACACATTTTTCAATTCCAGACTCTAGTACCTTTGTGACTTCTGCTACTGCACCTTTTTGTTTAGAAAACATGTATGTAGCACCATTTTCTCCAAGTAACGGATTTGTTACGTCACATGCTACCTCAAATGTACACTCTTGAATTCTTGGGTCGATAGTTGATAAATCTATTTCTTCAACAAATTGTGTAGTTTTTCCAATAAAACATTGACTATCGAAATCACTTTTTATTGTAGCGCCAAGTGCTTGAAGCATACCTAGACCACAATCATTTGTTGCTGATCCACCTAAAGTAATTAGAAAGTTACGATAACCATTATTTATCGATTGAATAATAGCTTCACCTACCCCATAGGTAGTAGTATACAGCGGATTTCTTTGCTCTATGCTTAGTTCTTCTAGTCCGCAAATAGCAGCAATTTCAATACACACAGTTAATATACGGTCATTTATAACTACTAGTTCCACTTCTTTTTCAATCGCTAAAGCATTTTTCACGTTTACAACCATACTTCTAGTATCATTATTATATTTAATTATTGAGCTTGTACCTTCTCCTCCATCAGCCATCGGCAGAATTACTGATTGAATATTATCAAATGAAGATACTGCCTTTTCAATAGCCATACATGCTTCAAGTGAACTCATACAATCCTTAAAAGAGTCTGGGGCAATAACTACCTTTTTCATAGTTGGTCTCCTCGTATAATAAATTTATAAGGATATAAGGCGTCCTTACACGCGGTATAGAGACATCGGATTTCTCGAAGTGTATAATATCGTTATTAGCAATAATATTATCGGGAATATTCTTAGTCTTTTAGAAAATCACCAACAAAAGTTGGCGATTTAAGTTAAGCTACAATTTTGTTTCGTTTTACTTTCACTGCTAGCATAATTGCTGTTGCAATGACTAATCCAATTGCAAAGTATGCAATCCATAATACTGGATTTTCAGTAACTAAAGCTGTAATTAAAGAACCACCTGCTCCAACATTAATATCAATTTGTGACATCATTACAAGCCCAGCTGCAATTGCTCCACCGATCATTTGTGCCGGAATTACACTAATTGGGTCACGAAGTGCATATGGTATTACCTGCTCTCCAATACCTCCAAGCGCTGATAAAATAATTGATGGAATTGATTGATCTTTTTCTTCTTGTGTAAAGTATTTTGGCATTAATATTGCTGCTATACCAACCGATACACCAGGGATGATTTTTGCAATTGTAAATGCTGAGTAGAATACAAAGTGACCATCAGCCCAAAGTCCCACACAGAATAAATATGCAATTTTATTAATTGGTCCGCCAAAATCAAAGCATGCCATACCACCAATAACTAAACCAACAGGAATCGTTAGATTGTTGTCTACCATCCACTGTAATCCGTTTGTGATACTTGTATTTAATGCTGCAATTGAAGGACCTGCAAAGTATAACATTGGTAAAATTACTAACATAGATGAAACAATTGGTGATACAAATAAATTATTTAATGATTCATACTTATTCATACACTTCCAACTACGAATCCAATTTGTTGCAAAACCTGCAATTGCTCCAGCAAAGATTGCTCCTAAAAATCCTGACGAATCTAATGTCATGAATCCTAAAGCGCCACCTTTAGCAAGCATACCACCAATAAAACCTGGTGCCAAGGCTGCTTTACCACCAATACCTTGAGCAATATAAGCTCCCAGTACTGGTAATAATAATCCTAAAATGATGAATGAAACTTGACGTAATGCATATAATACTTCTCTAAATGTATCACCTTCTATTAGTTCCTGCGCTGCACGTAAATCCCAACCAATGATTTCCATACCAATAATATCAACAAGCGCTAATAGCATACCACCTACTAATACAACTGGAATAATGTGTGATACACCATTCATAATCCCTTTATATAGGTCTTGACCAAATTTTTGTAATGGTGTTTTTTCATCTAAGCTTATTCTATTTGCCATTTTCTTATCCCCTTACTTTAGAGCTTTCTCTAATTTATTAAATATGTCTTTTGGACGACTAATTGCATCTTTGATTTTACACTCTAAAACTGGTATGTTATCAAATCTTTCTGCCTCTAAAACACCTGTATCTACTGCAAATATAGCAGCATCTGCATTTGCTAAATCTTCTGCAGTAATACGATTTTCAATCCCTCCAGCACCTTGCGTTTCTATTTTTATTTCATGACCCATTTCACGTGCTGTCATCTCCAATTTTTCTGCAGCCATAAATGTATGTGCCACCCCTACTGTACACGGGGTACACATTTATGCACAAACCACTAAAAACTAAGTAAAATAGGGACTTA
>CAYJEM010000095.1:0-4554 GCA_964369175.1 uncultured Erysipelotrichales bacterium
ACTCATGTTAATTTTTCAATTGCAATCATGTTCGTTTTTAGATTACCATAAACAATATTTCATCTGTCATTATATTCACCTCGAATGTGAGTATAACAAAAGAGTACCCTAATGTGCCAAACTGGGGAAAGTTTCGTGCACACTATTGGGTACTCTTAGAGTATCATTTATAACTATTTGAAAATGTTACTTATTAGTGAAGATTATCGTATTGATCTTTCAGAGCGTATTTACCTTGGTTACGGTGTGCATATATCACCAAATATTATTGATTTATTTATTTTTCGGATAAATGATTTTTTTGTAAACAGACTTGCTTTTGATGCAACTGTTATCTTTTCAACAGTATGGTTTCAATTCATTATTCCATTTTTTGCAGTCATAAGTGGTATTGTTTTTTATAGGGTAAATGGTACGATATTACAAATGGATTTATACCGAAAAGTTAGTTACCGAAAAGAAGTTTACAAACTAATTATGAAGAATTCTTTGAAATCTGCTCTATCTGTATATCTTGCATATACTGTATTTGTTATTTGGTTATATATAAACTTAATAACTCATGGTGAGCTTATTTTAGGAGCATCCAATAGATCTTTACTTGGCGATATATTTGGAAGTCCTTTTTACTTAAATCAACCACTCCTATTTTTTATGATTGAAGGATTTGTGCGTTTCTTTATGATGATATTTGCATATGCAACATTAACACAATCTGTAGCACTATTTGGAAATAATTTAAAAGTTATAATAGCTACACCTTTGGTATACTATTTTGGACTTAGTGCAATTGGATATGCATTTAATAAAACTATGCCATTTATTACAACAAACATAACACCAGCAATCATCATGTCAAATGGAGACTTTACTAATGTAAATTCAATCGTAATGATACTTGTTAATATGATACCATTATATATCGGGATAGGTATTATTTTCTGGAGGACAAAATATGACGAAATATAAAAGCGCAATCGCTAGAGCAGTATTTATTATAGTATTAAATATGTTATTAAGTTTATTATACTATGGACAATCGGATATCAATAATACATTATATGATATAACACTAAGGAATCTTGCATACTTTTTCACCTTTTTTATGATTCTGTTTTCTATTATGTTAAACAATTATGATGATACATTAATAGGATTTAGAGTTACTAAATACACCAGTATATTAAAATTGAAGGTTATAGATAAAATCAAGTATTTTACAGTATTATTTAGTGTGATTACAATATTACAAGTTATTTTGTTTTATTTTATAGATTCACATTATAATATGTTCAGCTTAATATTTCGTAACTTTACTATGTACTTGATTATCAATGTCTCATTTCTTGTTGTTATGCTAGGGAAGAAAGAGCATAGTCTACTACACGTCATTGTAGTATTCGGTATATTAATATTTGGATATCGAAGGTTTATACAATTTCGTTCTTTAGGTAAACATGTCCCCTTCTTTTCACAGATATATGAGCCTTTATACAGCTTAGACATACTATCATTGATAATATGTATCCTTACATTAGTATTGGTAGTAATTAGTATTGTTGTTAGCTTATATATACTACAAAAGAAAGGACACTTAGTAAAATGGCTGGATTAAACAAGAAAATAGTGTATCTATCTATTGTTCTAACATTTGTACTTATTTATTTATTATTTTTACTTCCATATTATAACAGTGAAAATTATATTAAGTTACTAGATCTTGTGTTCTTAGATTTTAGTGTCTTTAAAGATTATCACCTTAGTAAATTTAATATACGATACATAACTGTATTTATATTATTTTTTATAACAATGTATCATCAACAGCTCACTGCTTTAACAGAAAATGTATCTTTTTTATCTTTAGTATACTATAGAAAATCTAAAAGTGAGGTAATTCATTCAATATATAAAGAACATGTAATAGATAATATTAAGTTATTTCTAATAATCATTGTTGTGATTTTTGGAGTCAATATGATATCTGCATTTGCTTTACGGATTGATGTAATGAATATTGAACAATTTATTAAGGTAATATTATACTTAGTTAAATATTTTATAATTATTGTTACATCACTAGTTACCATACATCTTATAATTATGGTTAAAAAATCATCATATGACTTATTGATTCCATATATTATATTGTGTCTATTTTTAATCATCGATTATACTTTTGGTACCAGTTTTATTACGATATCAAATAGTATATCTAGTGAGCTTGTTTATTTATTAATAGTACTATCAATATGTATACTACTACACTTAGTTATTCATTATAAAATCAAGAAAAGCAAGGAGATATATTATGATTAAACTTCAAAGCATAAATAAAAGTTTCAAAGAACAGGTTATTTTTGAAGATGTAAGTATTGTATTAGAAAAAAAGAAAATTAAGATTAAAGGAGAAAATGAATCTGGCAAAAGTGTTTTGCTTCGTATTATAGTTGGTTACAGTGTACCTGAGAGCGGTGAAGTATACTATGATGGTAAAAAGCAACTACGTATCGACAGTGACTTTTTAGAAGATGCTGGAGTAAGTATTAATGCGCCACAGTTTATGAAAGGTTGGAGTGGTAGAGAAAACTTACAGTATCTTGCAGATATTAGAAAAAAATGTACTCCTGAAAAATTAAATGAGCTAATCAAACTATTTTCTCTAGATGATGCAATTGATAAAAAATACAAAACATATTCACTAGGTATGCGTCAAAAGTTACGTATTATTCAAGCACTTATGGACGAACCAAGATATTTGATATTAGATGAACCATTTGATGCTCTAGATAAAAAAACAAAAGCTTTTACCAAAGAATACCTTGATCAATACTTAGCTGCTGATCCATCTAGAATGTTAATATATACAAGCCATAGCGAAGCTGATGATGTATACGCTGATCAAATAGTGTATATTGACGATTACAATGTAGAGATACAAGATAATCACAATGAAGCATCATAATTATTAGTAATAAAATACAATATACTACCTAAATTAGGAGATACTACAAGTATCTCCTTTTTTACATTCAATTTGTCATATTTTTAACAAAAAAAGCCACTACATAATGTAGTGACTCAATTACACCCCCATAGGTGTTACTGTAACTTTATATTAGATTAAAGTAATTAATGCCATTGGTGCGTTATCACCTTTACGGTTATCTAACTTTAAGATACGAGTGTATCCACCATTAACATCTTTATACTTTGGTGCAACATCATCAAATAAAACTTGAACAGCTGTTTTACCTGTATTTGCATCTACTGCTTTATGTAATACTGCAGCAGCTTGTCTTCTAGCATGTAAATCTCCACGCTTTCCTAAAGTAATTAACTCTTCTACAACAGAGCGAACTTCTTTAGCTCTTGTTTCAGTAGTTTGTAACTTTCCGTACATAATTACTTCAGTTGCAAGACTACGTAACATAGATTTTCTAATATCAGATGTACGTCCTAATTTTCTATTCTTAGCCATGTATTAGCACTCCTTCCATAATTTTAGAATTAATCAAGAGGTCTAAAACCTAATCCTAATTCCACTAATTTTTCATTTATTTCTTTAAGTGATTTCTTACCTAAATTTCTTACTTTACTCATATCATCTTCTGATTTAGCAGCAAGATCTTGAACAGTTTGGATACCTGCTCTTTTTAAACAGTTATATGAACGAACTGATAAATCAAGTTCTTCAATTGTCATATCTAATACTTTATTAGTAGTATCGTTTTCAACTTCAGACATTACGTCCATGTTCATTGCGATATCTGTTAATTCAACAAACATATTTAAATGTTCTACTAATATTTTTGCAGCTACTGAGATAGCTTCATATGGTTTTAATGATCCATTAGTCTCTACTTCAAGAGTTAATTGATCATATTTAGCACTTTCACCAACACGAGTTGGTTCTACAAAGTAAGATACTTTTTCAACTGGTGAGTAAATTGAATCTGTTGCAATTACACCAATTGTACTAATTTCTTTTTTATTTCTATCAGCACTAACATATCCACGATCTTTTCTAGCATATAATTCCATATACAAGTGAGCACCTTCAGCAACATGTGCAATTTCTAAATCATTTGAAATCATTGTTACTTCTGATGGACATTGAATGTCTGCACCAGTAACTGTTGCCGGTCCTTTTACGTCAATAATCATTGTCGTAGAATCTTCACTGTCAACATCGAACACTAATTTTTTTAGATTTAATATAATTGCTGTTACATCTTCTACCACACCTTCTACTGTTGAAAATTCATGGATTGCTCCTTGAATTTTGATTGCATATACAGCAGAACCAGGTAATGAAGATAGTAATACTCTACGTAATGAATTACCAAGTGTAGTACCGAAGCCTCTTTCTAGTGGTTCAATAACAAACTTTCCATAATTATCTGTTTCATCATAATTAGCAATATTAAAATTTGCTTTTTCAAACTTATGCATTGTTTCCCTCCTCACTAGGAATTAATTTAATTTATACTTAATTCTTATCCACGAGGACGTTTTGGTGGACGACACCCGTTATGTGGAATTGGTGTAACA
>CAYJEM010000096.1:0-4422 GCA_964369175.1 uncultured Erysipelotrichales bacterium
TTTGCGTGAATTCGACAATGAGGATACCATTTACTATAATCGAAAGTATTTTTAAATTCTTCGTTATATAGTGTAATGATTTGTACATCATGATAAGAATGAAAAAATGTTAACTGTGTTAAATACCACTGTAATTGTTCATGAATTTCATACTTCTCTCCAACAATTCCAAAATGTCCTCTTTTTAAGTCAATTGTATATGGTTTATTTTCGATTGTATGATATTGATTGTATATAGATTTTGCATCCTCAAACAATTCATCTTTTTCACTACTTAACTCGTCTTCATCAATCTGTAATTGATATGTACTTTTATCATCTGACGTTCCAATTGTTAATGTTAAAAAGTCATCATCATTTACACTTCTTTCATATATACGTGGGTTATATTCATTTACCATTAATGATATTTTCTCCATTGTTGGATGATTGTGGCTTAATGCAGACACTTCATTTTTATACAACTCATCAATTTTCTTTTGAATATTTAACAAATATCCATTATATACTTTTTCACGAATGATATTTTTGTTTTTTAATTCTTTTTTGTCATTAAAAAATGCAGTCACTGAAAATACTAAACTTACCGCTGTTCCTGCAAGTCCAATTAACATATATGCACCCCTACCCATCATTAAAGACATTGCAACCGTTCCAGCACCCATAACAACAGGAGGTACGATAACCTTTACCAAACTATTTTTCTTACGTTCAGCTTTTGGCGTTGGTTTTTTAATAATTACCTTGTCACTTTGCAATCTTCTAATAACACGCGGTGAACGGTAATACTCAGGAAATTTTTCACCATATTCTATCTCTTCTTTTAAAATCGGTAAATGACTTAAAATAACTTCATTATCGATATATTGTATTTTATTTTCATGAACATAAAATACATAATCATTTATTATAATTTGATCACCATACGTAAATGGTAAAATATTATTGCTTTGATGTTTCCCATTTATATAAACAGCATCTACTTGTGTTAGAATTAAATGATTTGCTTCAAATACAAATTTACAGTTTGGAATTTCAATATCTCCATCCACGCCAACTAAGACTACGTCTTGTTCTTTTTTGAAAATATGACGTATATCTTGGTATACAAGGAAAGTGATATCATGGAATGTTTGTTTTTGATTACATGTAATCGATTTTTCTCCATCACTTCCTTTTATAGTAATTTGACTATTTTGATTACAGAATGTAACATCCTCTATTTGCATTTCGTCAATTAGTGGATACTCTTGATAATAATCGGCGTAAAATACAATAACTTTATACATATTATTGCCCTGCCTCATCTTCTGTTGATGATTGTATATTTTCATCAACAATTCCTAATCCTTCTAATTGACTATCAATTGCTTCTAATTGTTCTTCGCGCTCTGCACCAGTTAGTGTAGTATCATTTTCCACATATGCTTTTTGTTTCATATATGCAAATGCAATATATTCATTATTTCCTAGTTGTTTTGCAACATCAATTGCTTCATCATTTTGTGATTTACCTAGATGTATCCAGTAATCAAAAATACGTTCATCAGCATTAATTGTTACTCCAGATAAAATATTATTTTTTTGTTGATCCGTTAATGCCTCACTACGAATATTTGAAATACTTAAAATATACTTAGTATCTAGTGGCATGCGTTCCATTGGCATATCATCTAGCGTTTCTAATACAGATATGTAATCTTGTTGAATATATTGTTCATACGCTGTATTTAATGTCAGTGATGTTGAAAGCGAAAAGAAACCAAGGTATACTAAACCTGCAAGTGCTCCAACAAGTGACACTGCTAATAATTTATTATATACTTTGGTTCTTTTATATTTTTTGCGATCAACTTCAATCATTGATGTTTGAAGTGTTTCTTGAACGTTTTTATTTTCTGTATGTAAAATTTCAATAAGTTTCTCAATCGTCTCTACATCACTATATGGTGTTGTTAACTTATGCTTTGAAAACAAGTGATTACCGCCTTGATAGTAATCCTCAAAAGAATATTTATTTTGTAAAACATAACCGATTAATGCCTTATACTGATTTAAAAAATCGATATCTGAAAAAGCCTCTTCGCCGTATACATCTCTTTGTATAGCTTTTGGCATAAAGCTTGTATCATATGTAATATTTTCAGGTGCCATAGGTATCATAATTCGTTTACTATCTTCTAGTAAGTACTGTATATTAATTAACACTTGATATTTATGCACTAATGATGCCTTTTTAATTTCTTCAATAGGTTGTACATAATCGCTTGAATATATAAAGCGAATTTCATCCATCGTTTTGTCAACTTTACAATCTTGTAAATACGGACTCTTTTTACTGATTTGATAATAATCGTAATCACTCACTGCATTTATACTTGATTTTTTATAACTAAACTCCATTTTACTACGCCTCTCCCATTTCTCTATTTTCCTATTTTTATTTCATCACCTGTATAAATTCTAGCTTGTTTAAATGTAAACTCTGTGCTTACACTTTCTTGTAATCGATTTGAGAACACATAATTTATATCACCTTCTACAAGGAAGTTATCACTTTCTTGTAAAATTGTTAGTGTATCCTTAATTTTCATATCATCATCAAGCTGATAATTTACACTTTGATTATTTCTAATAAAGGTAACTGTTATTTTCATTATTACTTTTCTCCCTATGCTTATAATATGTATTCGTTCCAATAAAAACGCCTCCACCAAGAAGTAGTGTAATAATGACATACAACATTGTATATGAATTACCATTTTCACTATGACTACTTACCTTGTTTATTTCTACAGCATTATTAAAAAGTGAATTTATTTTTATTTGATCAAGGTCTTCACTAACTATGTTCCCAGAAAAAACTGCTTCACTTAATGCTTCATTTTTTTCCATAAGTATTGCTTCTTGATTTTGAAGTATAACCTTTAAATCATCACTAAACAATGCTACTCCATTGATATCCGTAAGTGACGAATAGCTAGTATCCTTACTTTTTAACTCATCTGTATTTAAGTCTAACTCTTCTGTAGCATGTACAGGTTGAATCATACATAAAAGAGTTAGACTTAGTAATAATATAAACCGTTTCATCTATATCCTCCTAACTACACACGTTTAATAATAACAAAATTTGTATGATTTTGCTAAACATTTTACACATAAAAACCTTTTTTTACGTATTTTTATTAATTATACAACATTCTAATTATAGCGAACGATACTTATCATTCGCCATGTTATATAATCTACAAAGATAATTACATTATGAAATTAATATGATATTTGATTTTTCTTATACTATAGACAATCATATAAAAATATTGTACTATTAAAAAGTAAAACAAATAGGAGGACCAATTATGGCGGGAGTAATTCGTTTAAATGCTGAAGGTTTACAATCTTCATCAACACAATTAAAACAAAAGGGAGATGAGTTCGAATCACTAATCGGAGACTTACAACGAATCGTTGAGTCACTTCCAGAATCTTGGGAAGGAGCTGCTGCAGAAGCATTCGTTGAGCAATTCCACAGTTTAAAACCTGGATTAGATGAAACACGTAACTTAATTGAAACAATCGCAGTACAAATCGACCAAACTTTACAAGCTGCTCAAGAATTAGATGATAAAATTGCATCTCAACTTGGGTAAATTAATATAAAAAGCATTCTTGGTTTTTTAAATCAAGAATGTTTTTTTATATCTCGAATCTTAGGATTACTACAACTATAAAGGGCTGTTTACAAAAGTTTTTCCAAAATTATACAGTGTTCTTTTTTGTATTAGTAACTTGGAATACCGTATCCATATATATCATCTGAATTAATATCGTAATGTAAGTTTTTTACTGCATTATCCATATTTCCTTCTATCGTATAGACAGTATTACCTTCGACTCGTTCTACTAAGCCAACATGGTCTGGATCATTATCTTGATTCCAATCATAGAATATAATCATACCTTCTTTTGGAACAAAGCCACCATCTTGCCATTGTCCCATCATTTTAAACCAATCCGCACCAACATTTACATTTGCGAACTTCGGCACAACATTTGTTTCAAGATACCCTGCTTCATTTGCAACCCATGAGACAAATGTTGCGCACCACTCAACACGATAGTCATATCCATACCATGACCAGTAAGGTTGTCCTCCAACATTTCCAAGTTGTGACTTTGCTATTTCAACCATACTTGAGCTACTAGTAGAACCACCATAAATTACCGAACTCCATAAATGATTATATTCATCTTTTAATAATTCTTGAACTTCTTGCTTTTGTATTTCAGTAAAACCATAGTCATTCATTGTTTCATCCAATGTTTTAGTAGTGACACGAATATATAATATTTTTTTCTCTACATCAACAAAACTGGAAATTCCCTTATCATCAATTCTTTCTTCACTAACTTCTTCAA
>CAYJEM010000097.1:0-4262 GCA_964369175.1 uncultured Erysipelotrichales bacterium
TAAATTACACTCTTATGTATCACTATTTTGTAACTGTTCTTTAGCTACAGCAATCATTAATTTAATTCTATTTTCTTGATTTACTTTTGTTGCACCCGGATCATAATCAATTGGGACAATATTTGCTTCTGGATGATGTTTTTTAATGCTTCTAACCATACCTTTTCCAACAATATGATTTGGCAAGCAACCAAATGGCTGCGCACAAACAATATTCCCATAACCCTGTTCAACTAATTCTAACATTTCAGCAGTTAGCAACCATCCTTCACCCATCTTACAACCATGACCGATGTATGGTGTAACAAGTTCTTTTAAATGTTGATAAGGAGAAGGAGCAACAAATGAACTTCCTTCAAGCGCACGCAAGAAGATTGTTTCAAACTTCATTGCCATATTAAATAATAACTTAACAAATGATTGTTTCATACCACTACCACCATATAAATTAATATCTTCAATTCGGTTATCAACCTTAAATAATAGAAATGATAACAATCCTGGAACCATAACTTCACAACCTTGTTCTTGTAAAAATGCTTCTAAGCCATTATTTGCAAGACTTGAATATTTAACATAGATTTCTCCAACTACACCAACTTTAACTTTTGGTACAATATTCACTTCAATTTTTGTAAATTCATCTACCATAATTACTAATTGTTTTTCAATATCATCATTTTTGTACCCTTGTCGATTAATAAATAAATCATTGATTTTATTAACCCATGTTTTTACTAAGGCATCACTTGTTCCCTTTTGTACTTCATAAGGACGAGTTTGGTTCGATAACAACATTAACATATCCCCGTAGATAACCGCTGCCAAGCATCGTCGCAAAATAGGCAATGTAATTTTAAATCCACTATTTTTTTCCAACCCCGAAATATTTACTGATACCACAGGTACATGATCCATTTCAGCATTTTTCAATGCTTTACGCAACAAATGAATGTAATTACTAGCACGACATCCACCACCTGTTTGAGTCATAATTAGCGCTGTTCGTTCAATATCATAATTTCCGCTTTTAAGGGCACTAATCATTTGTCCAATTGTTAAAAGTGCTGGATAACAAGTGTCATTGTGAACATACTTTAATCCTTCTTCAACAAGCTCTTGATCACTATTCTTTAATAGTTCAATATCATACCCGTAGCTTTCAAATACTTTTTGTATAATCTGAAAGTGAATATCACACATGTTTGGAAATAATAGTTTATGTGTTTTTTTCATCTCTTTTGTAAACTCAATTCTATCCATATACTACTCCTTTGTTGCTGCAAACAAGCTACTCAAACGTATCTTTACAGCTCCTAAATTTGTGATTTCATCGATCTTTAATTGGGTATATATTTTACCTGCACCCTCTAATATTTCTCTTGTTTCATCTGTAGTAATTGAATCAACACCACAACCAAATGAAACTAATTGTACTAAATTAATATTAATATCTTTTCTACTAGCAATGTATTTTGCAGATGCATATATTCTTGAATGGTATGTCCATTGATTTAATACACTAGTATTTACTTTACCACCTAAGTGAGCTATCCCATCTTCACTTATTACCATAGCTCCTTGATTACTAATTAGTTTATCAATTCCATGATTTACTTCCCCATCTAAGTGATATGGTCTACCAGTTAATACAATTACTGGCATTTTTTCAGTTTTAGCAATTTCTAAGAATTTTTCACCAGTTTTCTTGATATCATTTTGATATTTTTCTAACGCTGCATAAGCTTTTTTTACTGCTACTTTAACATCGCTTAATGATACATCATGAAATTCCCTTTCAAGAATTGCATGCATCTTTTTAGGAAAGTCTTTTGGTCTATGAATACCAATATAATCTTGAATAAACTTTGTATTATGTAATGCATCCATATTAGCACCAATAACTTCTGGATAGTAAGCAACTACTGGACAGTTATAATGATTATCACCAAGTTGTTCATCCATTCCATAACTCATACATGGATAAAAGATTGCATCAATATTAGTTTCAAGAAGACTTTCAATATGACCATGAACAAGTTTTGCCGGATAACATGCCGTATCTGAAGGGATTGTATGTTGACCTTTAATATATAATTCTCTTGTCGATTTACCCGTAACTTTTATTCCAAATCCTAAGTCAGCAAACAAAGTATGGAAAAATGGTAACAATTCATACATATTTAATACCATTGGGATTCCTATTGTTTCACGAACACCAGTTAGATCACCGTATTTATCCAATAATTCTTTTTTATATGTAAACATATTATATTCATTTACTACTTTTTTGTTACCTAATGGTTTTTGGCATTGGTTACCACTAATATAACGGTTACCACCTTCAAAAGTGTTAATTGTTAATTTACACTTATTTGGACATAGTCCACAAGTTGTTGCTTTAACTGTATGTGTAAAGTCTTTTAGTTGTTGCCAAGTAATAATTGTACTTTCTTTGTTAATCATTGTATTTTTGACATACAATGCCGCCCCATATGCTCCCATTAATCCAGCAATATTAGGTCTTGTAACTTCGCGGTTAATTTCTTTTTCAAACGAACGTAATACTGCATCGTTTAAAAATGTTCCTCCTTGAACAACAATATGCTCACCTAACATCTTTGGATTAGTAGCTCGAATTACTTTATATAAAGCATTCTTAACAACACTAATTGATAATCCTGCTGATATATTTTCAATTTTTGCACCATCTTTTTGTGCTTGTTTTACTGATGAATTCATAAATACAGTACAACGCGATCCAAGATCGACTGGTCGATCTCCTTGTACCCCAAGTTTTGAAAATTCTTCAATATCTTGTCCTAATGCTTCAGCAAATGTTTGTAAAAATGATCCACAACCAGAAGAACATGCCTCATTTAAAAAGATATTATCAATAACTCCATTTTTTATTTTAAAGCACTTTATATCTTGCCCACCGATATCAATAATAAAATCTACCAATGGATCATATTTTTTAGCTGCCGTAAAATGTGCAATTGTTTCAACAATTCCCACATCACCATGAAATGCAGCTTTAATCATTTCTTCACCATAACCAGTTGTAGCAAAGCCACCAATAATAATATCAGGATACTTTGTGTATACTTCTTCTAGAAATTCTTTGACTAAAGGAACAGGCGTTCCTCCATTTTTAGAGTATTTATAGTATACAATTTTTTCATCTTCATTTAATAGAACTGCTTTTAATGTTGTTGACCCAGCATCAACACCAATATATGATTTTCCTTTTAATGGCGCTAGTTGTATACCTTCGCCAATTCCGTGACGTTTTGAAAATAACTCAAGTTCCTCATTGTTATTAAATAATGGTTCACAACTTGCATAATCACTTACTTTAGATTGATCGAGTAATTTTTCTTTAAGTAAAGGGATTGAAATAAATATTTCTTCATCATCAAAAAACGCTGTTCCTAAGGCAACATAATATAATGAATTTTCAGGAGCAAGACCAGTTGTTTGTAATGTATCATCAAAAGCTTCACGCAACTTTGAAAAGAAGCTTAGCGGACCACCAAGGTATACAATATTACCTTCAATTTCTCTACCTTGCGCAAGACCAGCTATGGTTTGATTTACAACAGCATAAAAAATACTTGCTGCAACATCTTCTTTTTTAGCTCCTTGGTTTAATAAAGGTTGAATATCACTTTTTGCAAACACTCCACAACGGGAAGCAATACTATAAATTTTTGTTTGTTTTTTTGCAAGTTCATTTAATTGAGTTGCATCAATATTCAATAATGTAGCCATTTGATCAATAAATGCTCCAGTACCACCAGCACAAGACCCATTCATTCGAACTTCACTATCTCCAGACATAAATAATACCTTGGCATCTTCGCCACCAAGTTCAATTACTACATCAGCATTTGGTATCATTTTACGTACAGCTAAACGAGTTGCAAAAACTTCTTGAACAAAAGGAATCCCAAGATTTTGAGCTAGTCCCATCCCAGCAGAACCTGAAATCTTTATGTTAATTTCCTTTTCATTTGAAAAGCTTTTCTCTATTTCACTCAATAGTTCATATGCTTTTTCTGGTATTTTTGAAAAATGCCTTTGATAACTTGTATATAGAATATTATCTTTTTCATCTATGACAACACACTTAATGGTTGTTGAACCTACATCTAATCCGACTCTAATCATATATCCCCCTCATAAATTACTCGATTTTACAGTTCATTATATCACAATTTTTTCATTTATTTACAATAATTTGCTTAAAAAAAATATCT
>CAYJEM010000098.1:0-3996 GCA_964369175.1 uncultured Erysipelotrichales bacterium
CATTTTTTCTCTTTGAATCATATCTTGATATGAGTATATGCATCCACAATAGTTCTGTCGATATAAGTCATATTCTTTAGATATTTCAGTAGATTTTCTATATCCATTATCTTTTTTAAAATCACTATGTAAAAACTTACAAGTATCATTAGACATATTTTTACCAATTTCATTTATCCATTGACTATTTTTATGAGGTGAAATACTTAGAACAGTTGTCCAATAATCAAATTGATTATCATTTGCATATTTTCTAGCATCTTCCATTCGTAAACTGTAACAAAGATAGCATCTTTTGTCGCCTTCTTTCATTGGACCTAAAACAGATAGTTGTTGTAAAAATTGTGCTGGTTTATACGGTTTTTCAATAATTGTAATATCAGGCATAAACTTTTCTATAAATATAATTAATTCATCTTTTCTACGTGTATATTCAGTTTCAGGATAAATATTTGAGTTACTAAATAAAATTGTTATCTCAAAATATTGATGTAATTCTTTTAAAGCATTAGCACTACACGGTCCACAACAAACATGTAGTAGTAATTTCTGTTTTTCTTTAATACGAGCAAGGGTATCTTTATATATACTATGATAGTTTATCTTCATTATAGAATAATCATGCTATCGCCAAATGAAAAGAAACGATATTCTTCTTTGACAGCTTCTTTATACGCTTTAAAGACAAGTTCTTTGCTTGAAAAAGCACTAATTAACATTAGTAATGTTGATTTTGGAAGATGGAAATTAGTGATTAATGTATCAACTGCTTGATACTGATAACCAGGATATATAAAGATATCTGTGTTTTCATTGGTTGCAATGAATTTACCATATTTTTTTATGTTGCTTTCAAGGACGCGGGTTGATGTAGTTCCCACACTTATGATTCTTTTATTATTTTCTTTTGCATGATTTAGCTTAGAAGCAGCTTCTTCACTAATCATATAAAATTCACTATGCATTACATGATTGTCTACATCATCAACTTTTACAGGACGAAATGTCCCGAGTCCAACATGTAAGGTTACGTCTACAATTTCAATACCTTTGGATTTAATCTTTTGATTAATATCATCAGTAAAGTGGAGTCCAGCAGTAGGTGCAGCAGCACTTCCTTGGATCTTAGCATACACTGTTTGATAGCGATCTTGATCAGCTAATTTTTCTTTAATGTATGGGGGTAGTGGCATAGTACCTAATGTATCAAGAATTTCATAGAAGATACCATCATAAATCATTTCAAATTCGCGGATACCTTCTTCACCAATTCTAATACACTTAGCTTTGAGTAAGCCTTCACCAAAACTAACTACTGTATCAAGTTTAACAATACGGGCATTACCTACTAAACATTCCCAAGTATTTGTATGTAGCTCTTTTAATAACAATAGTTCTACATGTCCATTTGTTTCTTCTTTAATCCCAAATAATCTTGCTGGAATTACTTTTGTATTATTACGGACTAAAATATCTCCAGGATTTAAGTAATCAACAATATCATAGAAGTGTTTATGCTCAATTGTATTATTCTTTCTATCGACAACCATTAGTCTAGATGTATCACGCTGCATTAATGGTGTTTGAGCAATTAAGTGTTCAGGAAGTTCAAAATCAAAATCAGATACTTTCATTAAAACGCCCTCTTATAGACATCATGTCCATATTTTTCTAAAAACTCTTCCTTAAAGTCTAATAAACGATCTTCACGAATTGCTTGACGAATATCTTCAGATAACTTTAATAAGAAACGTACATTATGAATTGATAATAAAGTCTTACCAAATAATTCATCACACTTATGTAAATGACGAAGATATGCGCGAGTATAATTTTTACATGCATAGCAGTCACATTCTGGATCTAAAGGAGTAAAGTCTTCTTTATGTTTTTCATTATTAATATTTAAACGTCCTTGACTTGTCATAACTGCACCGTGTCTTGCAACGCGTGTTGGAAGTACACAGTCAAACATATCAATTCCACGGATAGCACCTTCAATTAAGTCAATTGGATTACCAACACCCATTAAATATCTTGGTTTATCTTCTGGTAACCATTGAACTGCATGATCAACCATACGATACATTACATCTTTTGGTTCACCAACACTAGTCCCACCAATCGAATATCCTGGAAAGTCCATATCTACTAAAGCTTTAGCACAGTGTTCGCGTAAATCATCAAAGTCACCACCTTGAACAATTCCAAACAATGCTTGATTTTCATTATTGTGTGCATCTTTACCACGTTTTGCCCAACGTAGTGTTCTTTCAACACTGTTTTTCATATATTCATGGGTGCATGGATATGGAGCACATTCATCAAATGACATAATTATATCAGCACCAAGCTTGTTTTGAATTTCGATTGCCTTTTCTGGTGATAAAAATAGCTTACTACCATCTACGATGCTTTTGAAAGTAACACCTTCTTCTTCAATCTTTCTAGTTTTACCAAGTGAAAATACTTGAAAACCACCACTATCTGTAAGCATCGGTCCAGGATAATTCATAAATTTATGTAAACCACCAGCTTTTTGGACAATATCTTCACCTGGGCGTAACCATAGATGATAAGTATTAGCTAGTACGACACCAGCATTCATTTCTGTTAAATATTCAGGGGCAATCCCTTTTACTGTTGCAAGTGTTCCAACAGGCATAAACATTGGTGTTTCTACACTACCGTGAGGTGTATGTAAAATACCATAACGAGCACCTGTTTGTTTGCATACATGTTTTAATTCGTATCTTATTGACATGTATTTTTCCTCCTTTTAAAGCATTGTTATTATAACGTAAATATTACCTAAAAACAAACAAAACAAAAGCAATCATGGTAAAATAATATATATCGTGCTAGAATGGATATGCAAAAAGGAGAATGTATGGAAACTTGTAAAATAATGAATAAATGTGGAGGTTGTAAAAACCTCAATATTGACTATAATAAACAACTAGAAATAAAAAAGAATACATGTATTGAATTGTTAAAAAAAGAGAAACTTACACATTGTAAAGTTGTAAATACAGTTGGTCAAATGTATCCTTATAAATATCGTAATAAAATCATTGTAGCCTTTAATAATAAGTATGAATATGGATTATACGAAGAAAATAGTCATAAAATTATTCCATATACAAACTGTCTATTACATGAAGAAAAAAGTGATGCAATTATTAAAAAGATTCAAACAATAATAAAGAAGTACCGTGTAAGTATTTATGATGAAAAAAGAAACAAGGGATTACTGCGTCATGTCCTTATACGTAGAGCGGTTAAAACAGATCAAACAATGGTTGTCTTGGTATGTAATGAAAGTGTATTTAAAGGTTCAAAGAATTTTTGTAATGAACTTATAAAAGCATTTCCTTGTATAAAAACAGTCGTATTAAATGTTAACAAAAGAAAAACAAGTGTTGTTCTTGGTAATGAAGAAAAAATCCTTTATGGAAAAGGTTTTATAGTTGATAAGTTATGTGATTTACAATTTAAAATATCACCTTCATCATTTTACCAAATCAATCATGAACAATGTCAAAATCTATATACAAAAGCATTAGATTTAGTCGATATATCTTCAAAAGATACGGTTATAGATACCTATTGTGGTATTGGTACAATTGGTATGATTGCAACAAAAAAAGCAAAACAAGTTATTGGTGTCGAAATTAATGGTAATGCTATAAATGATGCAAAAAATAATGCTCGAATGAATCAAATTACTAATATTCAATTCTATAAAGATGATGCAACAAAATTTATGATTGAAATGGCAAATAAAAAACAAAAAGTAGATGTAGTTATTATGGATCCACCAAGAGCCGGAAGCACTAAGGAATTTATAGACGCTATTAGAGTACTAAAACCAAGAAAAGTAGTATACATATCTTGTGACCCAAGTACCCAAGTACGTGACCTTGCTTACTTTAAAAAGATTGGTTATAAATTTGATACATTATATCCTTATGACATGTTTCCACAAACCCATCA
>CAYJEM010000099.1:0-150 GCA_964369175.1 uncultured Erysipelotrichales bacterium
GCAACGTTGCAGTTCCTGTTTCACTTGGATTTCCTTCACTATCCACAAATGTTACACACACTTCTTCGATAATACTTGATTCTTTAAAAGTTCCATTAATTACCTTATACGTAATGACTGTTTGATAATCATTTGGGATTCCATCATTGT
>CAYJEM010000099.1:250-2165 GCA_964369175.1 uncultured Erysipelotrichales bacterium
CATCTGGTGTATTTAACCCATCCGTGTCATCTCCACCATCGTTTAACCATGTAGCAGTAAATGTTTTTGTTTCTTCATTGTATATAAAACCATTGAATACATATCCACTTCTAGTTGGGTCTTGAATATCACTATCTAGTGTTACTGTATAGATTGTTCCGCTTTCAAAAACTTCACCATTTATTGTTCCATTTCCACCTGCTAAATCAATTACAATTTGGCTACCATCTACAAATGTTTTTGTCGTTTTAGATCCTTTAATACCATCTTCTTGCATTGTATATGTGACATCAAACAATTCCGTCCATATCGGTGTTAGTGTAGTGTCCTTCGTAAATACTTCTGTTTCTAGATTAACTTGCTTCCCAGATTCATCTTTCCATCCTTCAAATATAAATCCATCTCTAGAAGGATCAACTGGTATATTTTCTACATTTATACTTCCATGTTCATTTGTTGACGTGTTATATATTCCATCTGTATTTTCTTGTGACTCTGGAAAGTTTCCTTCTTCATCATTAAAGGTAATATTATACACACCATCAAATGTATATGTGTAAGTAATATTTTCATCTTCTTTTGTAAATGATTCTTTTGGACTACTATCCCATGACCCTGTTGTTAAGTAGCCAACACTTTGAACCATATTAGTAGGTACTGTAATTACTTGGGGTGTATTTACTTCACTTGCTGGCCATGATACATCATCGATAAAATTCAATACATGTATCTTGTCTTCAATCGTTGCATCTTCCCATGTTCCACCTACTACCTTATACGTAATGACTGTTTGATAATCATTTGGGATTCCATCATTGTCATCTGGTGTATTTAACCCATCCGTGTCATCTCCACCATCGTTTAACCATGTAGCCACAAAAGTATTTGTACTTGAAATATATACATATCCGTTAAATACATATCCTACTTTTGTTGGCTTTGATAAAATTGTATCTTTAGTAAGAATATGTGTCCCTATTTCATCAATATCAAACACATCTAATATTTCACTTGTTACTTTATCAAGTATACTTCCACTTCCACCGGTATTATCAATTTTTATTTCTGTGTTAATATCCAGTATTTCTGCATCATCTACATAGCTATAACCTGTATACTTAGGATACTGAACCGCTACTAGCGGTGTCAACTCTTCTCCTTCAGCAGCTTTGGTAATATTTACATCAATTCGCCCAGAAGATGATCCCATAAAAATATAGAAATCATTGATACCAGTTCTTCCTACAACACTCTTTGTTGTTGATTCACCCTCTGAATACTCAATAACATTTCCTGGGGCATCCTCCGTTCCTAGTTTATATCCCGGGCTAGGAATTACTGTAAATTCTATCTTTTCATTAAAACTCATAGTTAAATCACTAATAATAACTGTTCCATTTTGTACTGTTTTTGTCTCATCTTCATACACAGTAATTTCCAAATCTTTAATATCTTCTATTCCTTCAGGTTTTGAAAATATTCCGCCATATCCATATGTTTCATCAAAATGAGTGCTTAAATCTGATCGATTTCTTAGTGACTCTTTTAAACCGACATAAAATGTTGTATCACTTTCAGGCGCTACATGCACACTTGCTAGAATTTGTTTGTTTGTCAAAGATGCAATTACATCTTCACTAATCGTATAACTATCCAAATCAAATCTTTCTTCATCTACACTTGGTATATATTTATGTGGTGACCAATCATACGTTGTTGATTCTGTATTAAACTCGCTATGTCCATACGCTGGCGTATATGCCCAAATTATCGGAACTTCAATTACTACTAATTCATAGCCAACAGTAACATATGTTACTTGTTTTTTTGATGTATCTTCAACGATTACCTTTGTATCTTGTCCACTAACATCCTCTTTTGATTCTTCTACTTTCACTTCCTCTACATAATCTAA
>CAYJEM010000099.1:2265-3844 GCA_964369175.1 uncultured Erysipelotrichales bacterium
TTCATCTACTTCGTTGTTTTCAATAACATCTTTATCTTGTTGATTACTTTGCATCGCAGGTTCATTTTCCTGATATACAATTGGTTCCTCAATAGGAACTTGTATTATTGCATTAATCGTATCTGGCAAAAATGGTGTTGACGTATCACCAACCATAAACTTTTGTACTAATATTTCTTCTGAAATAATAAATTCAAGTACTTCTCCTGTTATAGTTTTATTTGTTGCTTTAACTTCTGTTGAATACGCATTCCATACAAAAATTGATTGTACTATCAAAGATAATGCTACTAATAATTTTAATTTTTTCTTTATATATTCTTTCATATTTCCTCCATGTTTTTTTGCTTTATTTTAAACATTATGTTTTCATCCTATATCACCGAGGAAATACTACATTTATTTAGTAGGAATTACAATCACTTTGTAAAGTCTCATTTTTTTTTACAAACTGTGGATACACAATATATTTAATTATAAAATATGTTGTAATTTATAAAAAAAGTAACACACATTAATGCATGTTACTTTACGTATATTAGCCACTAATAATTTCTATTAATGCTTGCATGACATCATCAACTGTATTGTTTGATGATAATATTTGATTAATTGCATTGTTTGTTCCATTTGTCTTTTGAATAATATCATATAACTTGCTTTTATATTCATATTCAATATTTGCGTCTTGAAGTATGTTAAAACATTTTTTTATTTTATCACCATAGTATAATTGATTATTATCAAATACTATTTCAATATCGCTCTCAAGATTACATTGTATGCTTTTGTTTGGAGTATCTACAAAACCATGTAAAATAATATTATATATACGGTTTTTAGGAATACAACCAACATTACCTTTTGGTTTATATATTATAAGTTTCGGTTTGTTATCCCATGTCAATTCAAATCTTGTTTCTACAATTTTGTTACTTTGATCATCTTCATATAATACATATGTACCGTTATCTCCAGCATATACATGAACCTCTAAATTTTCAGGATTATCGACACCAAAATCCGGACTTCCATCAAGTGGAATAATTGAGCCAGCACGTACAAACATTGGCAGTGCATTTATTCCTCTATAAAAGTTTCTTCTACCTTCATTTTTATAAACAATATCACTAAAGAAATCATACCATAAACCATCTGGTAACCACCCGTTAGTTTTTGCAAGTTTTGATTTTACATCACTTGGTGTTACTACTGGATTTACGATAATATTTTCTCCAAAATAGTAACTGTTTTGATATGTGTAGGCTTCCTTTGTATTTGGGTGTTTATAGTATAGTGGATGTATTAAACAACGTCCTAATTCATGATTGTGGATATTTGCACTATGGATATATGGGATTAATCGATGACGCAATTGCATTGCTTCAACCATTGCCTTTTCAATTTGAACAGGATATTTCCATGGTTCTTTTCCGCAAAATTCGTTACATGAACTATGCAAGCGATTAATTGGCGATAATACGCCTGATTGTAACCAACGAAGTTGTAATTCATCATCTTTAATTCCACCCATATGGCCACCTATATCATGTGACCACCAACCATATCCTACATTTGT
>CAYJEM010000100.1:0-3725 GCA_964369175.1 uncultured Erysipelotrichales bacterium
CAATCCGGTGCTTATGTTTAACTATTTTTGGGACATTTTCATTTTCGATTGACAGGCATTAATTTTTCGAGGTTACTGAAAAAGTAGCCTCTTTTTTATGTATTAGAACCACGCATAGTTGAAAATATGGTATAATATAGGATATATGCGGAGGTATTAAAATACTTAAAAATGAACAGTCTACATTACCGATTGGTGAATATTATGATTTATATGAGATACTTATTACAAAGGATAATATTTGGAGACAAATGCAAGATCTTATTGATTTTTCATTTGTACCAGAAATACTGCAAGATAGTTATTCTAAATCTATGGGCAGAACTGCTGAAAGACCTATACGTCTTTTTAAGTATTTGTTATTAAAAAATTATTACAAGCTTTCAGATGTTGATGTTGTTAAGCGTACAATGACTGATTTATCGTTTAAGTATTTTTTAGGTTATGCACCGGAAGAAACTTCGTTAATAGACCCAAGTCTATTAACTGTTTTTCGTAGACAAAGATTATCTAAATATATTACTAATGAAGATGGTAAAAGAGAAAAAGTAAAGGATTCAACAAATGAGATTCTAGATACCTTAATTAATAAAACTGTAGAAATAGCTTTGAAAAAGGTATTATAGAATCAAAGAATAAGATTATTGTTGATTCAACACATACATATTCCATATATAACCATGTATCACCAAAAGAACAATTAAAAAAGCAAGCAAAAGAACTTCATAAAGCAATCTATCAAGTAGATGAAATGATAAAAGAACAACTACCTAAAAAAGTTGAAACAAATGGAAATCTTGATAAACAAGTTGAATATGTAAATGAACTAATTGATATCGTAAGTAATAATAAAACACTAGCACATGTGCCACATATCAGTGAGAAGTTAAATATGTTAAAAGAAGTAAAAGAAGATACTGAAACAGAAGTTGAATATTCAAAAGTTGAAGAAGCTAAAACTGGACATAAATCAGCAGATAGTTCTTTTTATGGTTACAAAAGTCATATTGCAACTACACCAGAAAGGATTATAGTAGTTGCACAAATAACTACTGGAGAAGTACATGATGGTAAACAACTACAAACACTTATTGAAAAAAGTCAAAAAGCAGGTATTGAAGAAGAAGCAGTAATTGGTGATGGTGCATATTCAGAAAAAGATAATTTGGAGTATTGTAAAGAAAATAATATTTATAACATTAGTAAATTAAGCAATATGGTATTATATGGAAATAGTAGAAGAAACAATGATTTTGAATATAATAAAGATGCAGGAATGTTTGTTTGTAAGGCTGGTCATATGGCAGTTAAAAAAACGCAAACAAAAGGAAACAAATACAATAACTTTACGAAAGTTGATACATATTTTTTTGATGTAGAAAAATGTAAAAGATGTCCACATAAAGAAGGTTGTTATAAAGAGGGTGCAAAATCAAAATCATATAATGTTACTCATAAAAAAGAAATTCACAAAGAGCAGATGGAATTCATGGAAACAGAGTATTTTAAAGACAATATGAAAGAAAGATACAAGATTGAAGCAAAGAATGGTGAATTAAAAGTAGCACATGGATATGGACAAGCAAATAGTTGTGGGGTAAGCGGCATGACAATACAAGGTGCAAGCACGCTCTTTTTAGTGAACATGAAAAGGATAATAAAGTTGATGAACAATCAAAATGATTAATAAATAGGTAAAGTCTATAGTGCAATAACACATATTTCACTAAAAAAATGAAAAAGATAAAATCTAATATTGATTTTATCTTTTCAATTACGGTATTTTCCACCCCGCGTTATTTTAAAGCAATTTAGTAGGAAACCCCGCTAAATTTTAAAGCGTCGTTATTTGTCCCCTATTCTTGACATAGAACCTGAACCCAAAGTTTACTAAACATCCATGCTAGGCTAGATAAAAACCTTAAGCTTTGAGATTTGGGTAAAACCCTAAAATAATTTTACATTATCTCTTTTGCCTTAAACGGGAAATTCTTGATTATCCGTTTATTTCATCTGCCTCTTTTCTTTTTCTTGTTACAGTCATTATAGTTCCTGTTGTCACTAATAATAACATCCACACTCCAACTGATGTTGTATCTCCTGTTGGTGTTATTACACTCTCTGGCGCTTCTACTGTAAATGTTGTAGTTGCCATAGTTCCAGCTGAGACAACCGTTAATTCGTGTGTTCCTACACTAAGCGTTTGTGTGTATTCACCATTCAATGTAACGACTATACTTCCCTCTACTACTGTATAATGTTTTGCATCAACTACTTTTCCATCTACTAGAACTTGTTCAAATAAACTGAACTCACCATCCGATGTCACACTTAATGTATCTCCTTGTGTGATTACTTGATTATTTCCAGCTGTAATTACCGTTGGCTTTCCAGTCCATTTTGCATATAACGTTGTATCTTCTGTATATGTATCACCTATTTTTACCATGATATTGTTGGCTGTATACCATCCGTCAAACAAGTATCCTAGTTTTGTTGCAGTTGGCAATGAAATAAGATATCCATCTCTATCTACTTCTACCAATGCTTCTCCATCTAGTTCTCCTTCATTTGTATCAAAGCTAACTACTGGATATTTATACATTGGTGTTGTTATTGTTGATGTTGTAATATTTTCACCCGTTACATACACTGGTGTTTCTTTCATGCGAACATATCCTGTTACTGTACTATTTATATCCACACCTGTTAATGTATTTACCTCACTCCATGTTGTTCCATCGAAACTGTATTCAGCTCCTTCTACTACCGGGATTGTGATTGTAAATGTTTCACTATCATAATCCACTGCATATGTCATTTCAAATGAAGTTGGTATAGTTGGATTAATTTGTTTTTCGAATACAACAGATGCACCTTCCTTAATTGGTCCACTTGTGTAGTTTGCTTGTTCTTTCATGCGAGCACTAAATGTAATCACATCTCCAGCATTAAATCCTGTAAACTCGTTACTATCTTGGAATGTAACTCCGTCTATTGAATATTCAGCGCCAGCAATTTCCGTAATCGTGTATGTAAATGAATCACCATCTACCACATAACTTCCTACAACATCTTCGCTCACGTCTAAACCTGGAGCTTTAATAATTACAAAGTTTACATTTGCAGTTCCGCTATAGTTACCCATTAACGTTACTGTTGCTGTTCCTCCGTCTGCTACATTTACATTTTCACCGTAGCTTACTGTATAGTCAGTATTTAACGCAAGGACTACAGATCCATCTTTTACCACTACTTCTGGTGTGATTTGACTTCCTGTATATGTTTGGTCTACGATTGTTTCAATCGTTGGTGTAACTGCTTTTGCAACAATATTGAACCCTGCATTTGCAGTTCCGCTATAGTTACCCATTAACGTTACTGTTGCTGTTCCTCCATTAGCTACATTTACATTTTCGCCGTAGCTTACTGTGTAATCTGTATTTAATGCAAGGACTACAGATCCGTCTTTTACCACTAATTCTGGTGTGATTTGGCTTCCTGTATATGTTTGATCTACGATTGTTTCTATCGTTGGTGTAACTGCTTTGGCAACGATATTGAAATTAGCATTTGCAGTTCCACTATAGTTACCCATTAACGTTACTGTTGCTGTTCCTCCGTCTGCTACATTTATATTTTCTCCGTAGCTTACTGTATAGTCAGTATTTAACGTAAGGACTACAGATCCATCTTTTACCACTACTTCTGGTGTGATTTGACTT
>CAYJEM010000101.1:0-3712 GCA_964369175.1 uncultured Erysipelotrichales bacterium
ATTTTGCTCTTTTTTCTTTTCGATTTATGAAAATATACAATGTTCAATATGAAATATATTATACTATTGAAATAGAGGAGAATAACATATGAAAAATACATATTTGGCTTTAGATATTGGAGGAAGTGCAATTAAATATGCGCATGTACAGCATGATGGAACATTTATAGAAAAAGGGGATGTTCCAACACCAAAAGATACTTTAGATAATCTATTAGATGAAATTCATAAAATATTCTTAAAGTATCCTACAAGTAAAGGTATTGGAATTAGTATGCCAGGAATTATTGATGTAGATAATGGTATTGCTCATACAGGTGGTGCATTATTATACATTAAAGATTGTCCATTCCAAAATTTGGTAAGTGAAAAATGCAATGTTCCTGTAACGATTGGAAATGATGCAAAGTGCGCTGGGTATGCAGAACTTGGTTATGGAAGTTTACGTGGTGTAAGTGACGCTGTGGCGCTTATATTAGGTACTGGAATTGGCGGATGTATTATTAAAGATGGTAAGGTTCATAATGGAAAACATTTTTCTGCAGGTGAGGTATCAAGTATAATGACAAATCGTAATGATCCTTTTGGTCATGCTAGTTGCTTTGCGATGGTAAATGGTACGCGTGGACTTTTACATAGAGTGCAAGAACAACTAGGTAAAGATGTGGTTATGAATGGTAAAGAGATATTTGAACTCGCAAATGCTGGTGATACAAAAGTATGCCAGGCAATCGATTTATTTTGCCTTGATTTAGCTGTTCAAATATTTAATTTACAGGCTATTTTTGATCCTGAAAAGATTGCTATTGGTGGTGGTATTTCGAAGCAACCAATGTTACTTGAAGGTATAATTCGTAATTTAAAAACTGGCTATCAAAATAATCCTGGGATACCTATTCCATTTCCAAACGTGGTGGTTTGTGAGTATGGAAATGATGCGAATTTACTTGGCGCTTTTTACCAATTCTTATTACATATTTAAAATTAATATTTTTGAACAAAATAAGTGCAAATATGGAACTATTCATGTATAATAATCAAATATGATTAGAATGTTTTAGGAGGCACAAAAATGAAAATAGGATTTGATAATCAAAAGTATTTAGAAATGCAATCAAAACACATTAGTGAAAGAATTAATGAGTTTGGTGATAAATTATATTTAGAGTTTGGTGGAAAGTTATTTGATGACTATCATGCATCAAGAGTGTTACCAGGGTTTGCACCTGATAGTAAATTACAAATGTTACTACAATTAAAGTCGCAAGCTGAAGTTATTATTGTAATAAGTGCTGAAGATATAGAAAAAAACAAAGTACGTGGCGATTTAGGAATTACATATGATGATGATGTATTACGTCTTGTTGAGGTATATCGCGAAACTGGTCTATATGTAGGAAGTGTTGTTATCACAAAATATAATGGTCAAAAAGCAGCAAATGTATTTAAAAATAGATTAGAGAAGCGTGATATTGATGTATATTTACATTATATTATCGATGGGTATCCAAATGATATTAAAAAAATAGTAAGTGATGAAGGTTTTGGAAAGAATGATTATATTGAAACAACGAAACCATTAGTTGTTGTTACAGCACCAGGTCCTGGTAGTGGGAAAATGGCAACGTGTCTTTCACAATTATATGCAGAAATGAAACGTGGTGTTAAAGCAGGGTATGCAAAGTTTGAAACTTTTCCAATTTGGTCAATTCCATTAAATCATGAAGTAAATATCGCTTACGAGGCTGCTACAGCTGATTTAAATGATGTTAATATGATAGATCATTTTCATTTAGATGCTCATGGTGAAATTGCTATTAACTATAATCGTGATATTGAAATTTTCCCGGTTTTAAAAAGAACATTTGAAGAAATCTATGGGGAAAGTCCATATAAATCACCTACTGATATGGGTGTGAATATGGCTGGATTTTGTATAAGTGATGACGAAGTTTGTCGTGAAGCATCAAGACAAGAAATCATTCGTCGTTATTATCATTCATTACAACGTTTTGTAAATGATGATTGTGAAAAAGAAGAAGTAGAAAAATTAGAATTACTAATGAATAACACTGGTATTTCTAAAAAAGACCGTAAATGCGTTGCCGTAGCATTAAATAATGCCAAAGTGCGTGACGGGGCTTGCGGGGCATTGGAACTTGATGACGGAACAATGATTACAGGTAATACAAAATCATTTATGGGTGCTTGTTCTGCTTTATTAATGAATGCAATTAAGCATCTTGCTGGTATTGATGATGAAGTTCATTTAATTTCACCATCAGCATTTGCTCCAATTCAATCTTTAAAAGTAGATTATCTACAAGGAAAGAATCCACGTTTACATAGTGATGAAATTTTAATGGCACTAGCAATTAGTGCTAGAGATAATGAAGAAGCAAAAAAAGCAATGGAACAGTTACCAAAACTAAAACATGCACAAGCTCATGTTACTTCTGCAATTGGAACTACAGATGCTCAAACATTTAAAAAGTTAGGTATCGCACTAACATATGCTTCGTTAAGTGATGAAGAATTATAAGTAAAGATATAAAAACCCTTGTACATTATTGTAGGAGGGTTTTATTATGGAAATTTTTATATTCCTTATTAGCTTCTATCTGTTTTGGATTTCATTAAAGAACTATAAATTGTATATTACAAAGGAGATAATAGGAAGTTATTGTTTATGTGGAATAGTTACAAGATTCTTTTTTACTAGTAATGAATACTTACTTGCGTTAAATGTGCTGGCAATTGCTTATATTGATTATAAATGCTACCAAATTCCTCCATATATTAATATTTATTTGTTATGTATTGGTATATATGTATATGGAATAGAATACGCAACAATCATTGCAGCAATATGTAGTTCAGGCATGATGTATTTTACCAATCTTACATATAAAGATTCTTTTGGGATGGGTGACATTAAATTATTCATAACTATTAGTGTATATTTAAAATCAGGAACTTTTTTAGTATTCTTTTTATCAGTTATACTTGCTAGTGTAGGTGCAGGGGTTATGATGATATGCAAACAAAATAAAGATTATATAGCTTTTGGTCCATACATCACGATGAGTATCATTATTACTTTACTATTTAGCAGTGATATCTTACAATGGTATTATCAATTTTTTATGTAAGGGAGAAGCAAGATGATAGCAGCTGTAGTAAATGCTATTGCCGTAATTATAGGTGGTAGTATTGGTTTAGTATTAAAAAAAGGTATTTCAAAAAAAATAAGTGAACAAGTAATGGCTGGTCTTGCACTGTGTGTAATTGCAATCGGGATTAAAGGTTCGTTAGAAACAAATAATGTTTTAATCTTAATACTTTCAATGGTAATTGGAACTGTAATAGGGTCAGTGATTGATTTTGATCAAAGAATTACTGATGCAATGCACAAGTTTGAAAACAAGTTTTTTAAAAATAAGAATGATAATTCAATCAGTCAAGGATTTATTGGTGCAAGCTTAGTTTTTTGTGTAGGATCTATGGCGGTAATTGGATCACTAGATGCAGGAATATCTGGAAATTATGATGTTATTTTTTCAAAATCTATGATTGATTTTTTTGCTGCGATCATTTTTGCCTCAACACTTGGTGTCGGTGTTGTGTTTTCATCATTATTTGTTTTAGTTTATCAAGGAACAATTACAATTTTAGCAACATATCTTGCCCCGCTATTATTGGATGTAGTTAT
>CAYJEM010000102.1:0-3562 GCA_964369175.1 uncultured Erysipelotrichales bacterium
TAATAGGATTAATCGCTCAAGGCCATGAGATTATTGTATCTCATGGTAATGGGCCTCAAGTAGGAATGATTAATCTAGCGTTTGATGAGGCATCAAAAGTTACTGATAAAGTTGTTCCATTTGAATTAATGGAATGTACAGCAATGTCACAAGGATATATTGGATATCATTTACAAAAAGGAATTCGTAAAGAATTACATAAGCAAGGAATGCCTTGGCATGTTGCATCAATAGTAACGCAAGTTGTTGTTGATAAAAACGATCCTGCTTTTGAAAATCCAACAAAACCAATTGGTGGATTCTATACAAAAGAACAAGCAGATGAATTAAGTGCAACTGATTCAACAATTCGTTTTGTAGAAGATAGTGGACGTGGATATCGTCGTGTAGTAGCTTCACCAAAACCAATCGATATCGCAGAAAAAGATTCAATTCTAAATTTATTAGATAATGAATATATTGTTATTGCATGTGGTGGTGGTGGTATTCCAGTAATCGCTGATGAAAATGGTGATTATACTGGTGTTCCAGCAGTTATTGATAAAGATTTTGCTTCAGCAAAACTTGCTGAATTAGTAGGAGCAGATTACTTATTTATCTTAACAGCAGTTGATCGTGTAATGATTAACTTTGGAAAACCAAACCAAGAAGCTATTGCAGAAATGACAATTGAGGAAGCTGTTCAATATTGTAATGAAGGTCATTTTGCACCAGGAAGTATGTTACCTAAAGTAGAAGCAGCAATGTCTTTTGCTAAAAGTAAACCTGGAAGAAATGCAGTTATTGCATCATTAGAAAAAGCGCCAATGGCAATGAAAGGTGAAAGTGGAACATTAATTCATATGTAATTAGTGTTGCAAGATAACTTTAATATATTGATATATATGCAATACTTTAGGGATATGTTGTTATCACTAGCTACAAAGACGTAGCCAGGTTAAAATATAGAACTAGTGTATTGCATATTTTTGTAGAATGAAATGTTATATGCAAAGAGAGAAAGGGAGGAATAGAATATGGCAGGAAAAAAGAAGTTTAAAATGATAGATGCCATCTTACTAGTAATTTGTGTTGTTTTCGTAGCTGAAGCTGCTGCTCCAGTTGCTGCAATAGGGAATTCACAGTATTTTTGGTGGTTATTATTAATGATTATTTTCTTATTACCTTATGGATTAATTTCATCTGAATTAGGTACAACTTATGATGGAGAAGGGGGTCTTTATGACTGGGTTCGTAAAGCTTTTGGATCTAGAATGGGAAGTCGTGTTGCTTGGTACTATTGGATTAACTATCCATTATGGTTAGCATCATTATCATTTTTAATACCTGAACTTGTGACAATTGTTACCGGAATTGAAATGAATACAATGTTAAGTACGATACTTGCACTTGCGTTTGTTTGGTTAATTGTAGTTGTAAGTTTATTTCCAGTTTGTGATAGTAGTTGGATTTTAAATGGAGCTGCATTAATTAAAGTAGGACTAGCGTTATTAATTGGTGGATTAGGGGTATATGTAGCTATGACTCAAGGTGTGGCTAATGAAATTACACCAAGTTCATTATTACCGACATTTGATTTAAACAGTTTAGGTTACATTTCCGTAATTTTATTTAACATGCTTGGTTTCGAAGTTATTTGTACACTTTCAGATGAAATGGAAGATCCAAATAAACAAATTCCAAAAGCAATCGTAATCGGAGGTTTAGTAATTGCTGGTATTTACATGTTTAGTGCATTTGGTATTGGGGCAGCTATCCCAACAGAAGACATTTCTTCAAGTAGTGGATTAGTTGATGCAATTGCGATGTTAACTGGTGATGCAGGTGGAATTTTAGTTAAGATTTCAGCAGTATTATTTGGATTGACACTAGTAGGAAACATGTTATCATGGGCATTAGGTGTAAATAACGTAGCTTGTTATTCAGCACAAAACGGAGATATGCCAAAAGTATTTGCAATTAAATCTAAGAAAAATGATATGCCTAAAGGAGCAGCACTAATGAATGGATTAGTTGCATCATTTATCGTAATTATTGCACCATTTATTCCAAACGAAGACTTATTCTGGTCATTCTTTGCATTAAACTTAGTTACATTCTTATTATCTTATATTCCAATGTTCCCAGCATTTTTAAGATTACGTAAAATTGATCCAGATACAGAAAGACCATTTAAAGTAAAAGGTAGCAAAGGATTCTTAACAGTACTTGCTATTGTACCAATGATTGTTATTATCATTGCATTAATCTTTACTGCAGTGCCATTATCATTTGACGCTGAAACATTAAATGCTACATTACCAATTACTATTGGATCAATTATTGCAATTATTATTGGAGAAATAATTGCTAGAAAAAAACGACAACCAATTGAAAAAGGAGAATAATAATATGAAAAAATTAGATACAACACCAAAAGCTGATGGATTTAGAATGCCAGGAGAATTTGAACAACATGAAGGATGTTGGATGGTATGGCCACAACGTCCAGATAACTGGCGTTTAGGTGGAAAACCAGCTCAAAAAGTATTTGCTGAAGTTGCAACAGCAATCTCTCAATTTGAACCAGTTACAATGTGTGTACGTCCTGATCAATATGACAATGCATTAAACATGTTACCAGATAATATTCGTGTTATTGAAATTGATAATGATGATTCATGGGTACGTGATAGTGGTCCATCATTTGTAGTAAATGGAACAGAAGTACGTGGAGTAGACTGGACATTCAATGCTTGGGGAGGATTAGTTGATGGATTATATTTCCCATGGGCATTAGATGATCAAGTAGCTGGAAAAATCTGTGGTATTGAGCGTAAAGATCGTTATCGTTTAGATGATTTCATCTTAGAAGGTGGTTCTATCCATGTAGATGGTGAAGGTACTTTAATTACTACTGAAGAATGTTTATTAAGTGAAGGACGTAACAGTCATTTAACAAAAGAAGAAATCGAAGAAACATTAAAAGAATACTTAAATTTAGAAAAAATCATTTGGATTCCACTTGGAATTTTCAATGATGAAACAAATGGACATGTAGATAATATTTTACACTACGTAGCACCTGGAAAAGTAGTATTAGCTTGGACTGAAGATAAAAATGATCCACAATACGAAATCTGCCAAACTGCTTATGAAATCTTAAGTAATGAAACAGATGCTAAAGGTAGAAAATTAGAAATCGTAAAATTAATGTTACCAGCAAACATCTTAATCACTAAAGAAGAAAGTGAAGGAGTAGATAGTGTTGATGGAACTCTTCCAAGAGAAGAAGGAGACAGACTAGCTGCGTCTTATGCAAACTTCTATATCGCAAATGGAGGGGTAGTAGTACCTACATTTGGTGATGCTAATGATGAAAAAGCAATTGCTACATTACAAGAAGTTTTCCCAGATAGAAAAGTAGTTGGAGTTTATGCAAGAGAAATCTTATTAGGTGGAGGAAATATCCACTGTATTACACAACAACAACCAACTCCTGATTGTAAATAATAATATAACCTAGTAGATGTCTACTAGGTTTTGTTTAACATTGCTTATTTGAAAAAAAATTATATTATGT
>CAYJEM010000103.1:0-3185 GCA_964369175.1 uncultured Erysipelotrichales bacterium
CTGGTATCTAAAAAAGTAATGTGGCACTAATGCTTCATAGCTAAAGTCATCTTTATTGTAAACATGGTTATACACAACATCCATTATAATTCCAATACCATCTTTTTTGCATGTATTTACTAAATCTATAACTTCATTAATACGGGTATATGGATCACATGGATTTAAACTGTATTTTCCTTCTATTACATTATATTGTACAGGATCATATCCCCAGTTATATGCATGACTATTATCTGTTTCATCAATTGACCCAAAATCATATATTGGTAATAATTGTATATGATTTATTCCCAAATCTAAAATATAGTCATAACCGCATTTATTTCCTTGTATATCTTTTATTCCTTTTTGTGTAAACCCAACAAATTTTCCTCGATTAATAAATGGAACCTTAGGATCACTTGTTAAATCACGAATATGAGTCTCGTATACAATCGCATCTTTCTTAGAAACAAGTGTAGTACTAGTATCTGCTTGATTAATCTTTTTGGGGTTTACAACAAAGTTATACTGTGAGTTGACATATGAAGATTTTGCATAAGGATCTAATGCACGTTTTACACTTTGGTGCTCAACTTCATACATATACCCAATTCCTTCTATATCTCTTTCTACTTTACAGTAATATACACCTTTGTCTTGCAATATCATTGGATATGATACACCATCCATAAATACAACATTCATTGAAAATGCAGTAGGAGCCCATACATAGAATTCGCTGTAATCACCAAAGTAATAGCTACCTAGTTTGCCATCATATGCATATTCTTTTTCAAATCTTTCACTATGTACAATAAATCGGTACTCTACTGGATATTCCATTTCTTCTACAAGAATTTTATAGTGTTTTTTCAATTCCACATCAAATGGTAAACTACATCCTCCGTGGAAAAATAATAAACCATGTTTTTGATTTCCATCTAATAATGTTGCTTTCCCTTCATAGGAATCACTGCTTATTTGATTGTAATCATCAATATAAAATTTATACATATTTTTCTACCTCCAATGCGATTTTAAGTATTTCACCTATACTCCATCCTTGCCCAAAACAACCTCTAGAATTTCCCGGATATAAGCCGTCATATATTTCTGCAAGTTGTCCAACACATCCTTCATGCATACTTACTGCCAAGTATCCAAGTTGTTTTTTTACAGTTTCGATAGCTTCTTTGCTATAATTATTTACCTTTAAATACGCTTTGAAATATGACCCAAGTGGGAATGTCCACACCGTTCCTTGATGATATGATAAATCTCTTTTCTTTAATGAACCACTATATTCAGGCACAAATTGTATATCATCAATGCTTAATGAACGCAATCCTTGAGGTGTATATAGTTTTTCATAAACTCTTTCAACTACAAGCTTAGCTTTTATTTCATCTAGCGGAGTAAATGGCACTGATACAGCCCAAATTTGATTTGAACGAATTTGATTATCACATGCATTACCTGATACAACATCCTTCAAACACTGTAATTCCTCATTCCAAAACTTTTCATTGAATGATTTTTTAACTAATATTGAAAGTTCTTCATACTTTATATAGTCTTTATTCAAAGCTTTAGAAAACTCCACCATAGATTTTAGTCCACTATACCAATATGCATTAACTTCTACAGGTTTTCCATGTCTTGGTGTAGGTAGAATATCTTCATAACGGATATCCATCCAAGTTAACTGCATCAAGCCACTCCCCGCACTAATTAATCCATCTGCTTCCATTTTTATATCATAGTCAGTTCCATTTTTATAACATTCTAATATTTCTTCAATTGCTGGATACATTTCTTCAATAAACGTAATATCATTTGTACGTTCATAGTATAGATATGTTGCTTGTATAAACAACAACGACGCATCTACTGTATTGTATAATGGTGGATTGTCACCCTCAGGGAATAAATTAGGCATAATTCCATTTTTTAAATGACGTGCAAACGTACGTAAAATATCCTTTGTTTCTTCATAACGGTTTACATATATACAACATCCTTCAATTGCATACATTGTATCGCGTCCCCAATCAATAAAGAATGGATATCCTGCCATTAAAGTAAGCCCATCGATTGATTCTCTTTTTACTACAAATTGATCACTAGCACGGACTAATGATTTTGTAAAATCCATTTTTGCCCCGCTAATTTCAAATAACTTTTCTTGACGACTTATTTCTTCAATAATCATTTTTTCAACCGAATCATTATTATTATTTAATGTAAATACTAAATCAATATCTCGTACTTTATTAACTTCATAATTATATGTTACTTGACTAGCGACACATCCATATGAAAAACGTCCATCTCTAGCATCGTATTCATAATATAAATCATTGTTGAATTCAACGTTTTCTTTTCTACTGTACGTAGTGTAGTTTGTTACTACATCCATCTCGATACCATTAGAAATTACTTTATTATCCGTTATTTCAAATATTTGGTTTACGTTTAGTAGTTGTCCTCTTTCAACAAATTGATAGCAAGGTGTTATTTTAAACTGTACATTTTTTTGTAATGGGTTTTCAAGTTTATAACGTACTCCGACTGTATTTTGATTATGGACAACTACAACTTCTTTTGTGATTTCAACACTCTCAATTAAATATGTAAAAGTTATAATATGTTCCTGACTTACATTAACCAAATAAACTTCACCTGATTCGTTCTTTGTTCTTTGAACATAGCTTTGTGATGTTAGGTTATATTCTTTTCCCTCAATAGTAACTATTTCCTCTAATCGACTAACAAGATGTACTCGTAAATCTGGCGCTTTTGTCGCTGCCATAAATAATGCATGATCATTTCTTGTCATCGAGTTGATTAGTGTTAGTGATGAATATCCTCCTAGACCATTTGTAAGCAAATAGCACTGTTCTTCACCACGCTTTTTATTTTGTAAATTATGACTTCCGTAACTGTATTTCATATATCCTCCTAGTACCTAATAATAATATTATATTAATAATATATTATAAAAACTATAACATTAATATCAATTACTAACACAATATTATCCACAATCTAATTTATAAGTCTATTTCATTAAGTACGTTCTATTTTAAAATATACATATCAATCAATAATAAAAATTATACGTTTATATTATTTCATTATTAACATTAAAAAAGGAAACTAGTCTTGCTAGTTCCCTCTAAAATACTTTATTTGAATAG
>CAYJEM010000104.1:0-2950 GCA_964369175.1 uncultured Erysipelotrichales bacterium
CAGTGGCATACCCAAACAAGAACAAAAGAAGTTCGTTTTATAAGTGATGTTTCACCAAAAGAAGCATATGTATTTATTCATCCAACAGTTGCTGCAAAATATGAAGTAAAACAAAATGACTGGATTACAATTGCTTCAATTAACGGTCATAATGCTGATTTTACTGTGCGAATTAGTGATGATGTAAGACCAGAAGAAATATTTGCTCCAATTCATTATATAGAATGTAATAAACTTACCCCTTCTATTTATGATACCTACTCAAAAGAGCCATCATATAAAGCAACACCCGTATCAATAAAGAAACGTGAGGTCCAATAATATGTTACGAATTAAAATTGATAGAAATAAATGTATTGGTTGTCTTACTTGTGTAACAGCATGTGTTGTAAGTCATCAAAGTGATAGTGGTGATTCAAGAAATCGTGTCGTTATCGATAGTACAAATAAACCATCGCCAATCTTTTGTCGTCATTGTGACAGACCTGAATGTGCATTTACATGCATGGCTGGTGCTATGAAAAAGAACCATGATACTGGATTTGTAGAATATGATAAAAAGCGTTGTGCTAGTTGTTATATGTGTATTATGGCATGTCCTTATGGTGTATTAAAAAGTGATAGCCATAAAAACGAAGAAATTATGAAATGTAATATGTGTGTCCATCGCAGTGATGATGGCAGTGCCTTGCCACGATGCGTAGAGGAATGTCCGATGCAGGCGATTACTTTTGAGGAGGTAGAATAATGCATTATGTAATAATAGGTTCTTCAGCAGCAGGTATTAATGCTACTAGAGAATTACGTATACTAGATAAAGATTCAAAAATCACCCTTATTTCAAAAGATAATGAAATATACTCACGTTGTATTTTACATCATTATTTATCAGGTACAAGAAATGTTGAGCAGTTAAATTTTGCTGAAAATGATTTTTTTACAAAGTATAATGTTGAATTTCTAAACAATACAACGGTATTAGATGTTGATGTTGATAATAAAGTTATTACGACAAATACCAAAGAAGTAAGTTATGATAAGTTACTAATTGCATCTGGTGGAAGTAGTTTTATGCCACCAATAAAAAACATTGATCAATGCAATGATGTTATTGGATTTAGAAATCTAGATGACATTGAAACAATCAAAAATACAGTTACAAATAAAAAAGCAATTGTTGTTTTAGGTGCTGGACTTGTTGGTATCGATTGTGTAGTTGGTTTACTACATACTGGTCATACCCCTACTATTGTTGATGTTGAACCACATGTATTATCAAAACAACTTGATCCTAAATCGGCTGATGCTTATCAAGATAAATTAGTAGCTGCCGGTGTTGATTTACACTTTGGTAAATTTGTATCTTCATTAGTAGTTGAAGATGGTAATTTACAAGCACTAAAACTACAAGATGGAACAATGATACCATGTGATTATTTAATCGTGGCAACTGGGATAAAAGCAAATGTTGATTTCTTAAAAAATACAAAGGTACTAGTTGAAAAGCATGGATTAGTATTTGATGAATTTGGTCAAACAAATTGTAAAGATATCTACGGTGCTGGTGATGTTTCAGGATTATCACCAATATGGCCTTTAGCTGTAAAACAAGGGATTATTGCAGCAAACAATATGTTTGGTAATAAAAAGCAAATCACTGACTTTTTTGCAAGTAAATCAACAATGAACTTCTTTGATATCCCAACAATCTCTTTAGGAGATGTAAATTATGTTGAAGGTTTACAAGTAGATATTTTAGAAGATGAAACATCTTATAAAAAGATTATTTCTAAAGATGGAAAAATTGTTAGTGCCCTGTTACAAGGTGATCTTGCCTATAGTGGTATATTACAACAATTAATCATCAATAAAATAGATATTCGTCATATTAAAAAACCAATATTTGAAATAGATTATTCCGATTTCTTTAATATTGACGAGCACTTTGAATATTATTATTAAAAAGAGGAAATAGAATGGAAAGAATTAAAAGACTACCAGTACCAATTTTACCTACTTTTGTAGGGGTTGCTACTTTAGGTAACGTATACAATGGGTTTAACCACCCTTTTATTAGGCATTTAAGCATGTATTTAGCTGGATTTGTATTATTACTATATATTATTAAAATAATCAAATACCCTAGTGTTATTAAAGATGAATATGGTGTTGTAATTCCAGCAAGTTTATATGCAGGCTTTACAATGATAACAATGATTCTAGGAAGTTATATATTTGAATATAACCCACAAATAGGTAAAGTAATTTGGTTTGCAGGATTAATCATTCATGCAATTCATATACTTGTATTTACTTATAAAAATGTAATCAAAAAAAGATCAATCGATACGTTTGTACCAACTTGGTTTGTAACTTATAACGGTATCATGGTAAGTTGTGTTGTTGGTGGTGCGATGAATGAATCACAAATATTAACTTATGTAACATATTATGGAATTGGTATTTATTTACTATTAATTGGATTATTAATTTATCGATTAATTAAGTTCGAAATAAAAAAACCGATGCTTCAAACAACTGCTGTAGTTCTAGCACCATGTAGTTTATGTGTTGTTAGTTACTTAAATGTAATTAACACACCAAATCATATGGTAGTATACTTCTTATATGCGTGTGTTCTAGCATCACTTACATTTGTAATTGTAATGTTACCAAAATACTTTAGTCATGATTTCCATCCGGGGTTTGCAGCACTTACATTCCCGATGGCAATTGGTGTTGTTGCATCAACAAAAATGACTTCATTTTTAACAAATATTGGAAACACTCAACTTGCAGGATATACAAGTGCACTTTCTAGTTTACAGCTGTATCTTACAACAATGATTATTGGATATGTTGTTTTACAATTTGTGATTATGGCATTCCGTCTTAAAACTAAATAATTATTTACTCCGAGCTATCTTTTCTAAGGGCATTGCCTATGAAA
>CAYJEM010000105.1:0-2306 GCA_964369175.1 uncultured Erysipelotrichales bacterium
AAAGAAAGGAGTGTATGATCTTACGTTTGCAAGGTACGTTAATATCATACAAGTATTATATGAAAAATTATATATTAATGTATCAAAACGAATTTAAAGGTTATAATCTAAAAACATTAAAAAGAGATGTTTTTGCTGGACTAGCAGCAACATTTATTGCATTGCCACTAGCTCTTGCATTAGGTATATCAAATGGGTTAGATGCAACAGCTGGAATAAAGAGTGCAATATTAGGCGGTTTTATAATTGGATTTTTAGGTGGTGGAAGATTTCAAATTAATGGTGCAACAGCTTCAACAACAGTAATTCTATCTTCAATATCATTACAGTATGGGATAAATGGCGTTTTAGCAAGTGGGATATTAGTGGCCACAACAATGTTACTAGTACGCATAAGCAAGCTTGCAAAATATTTAGAAAAAATACCAACAGAAGTATTAGTTGGATTAAATGCTGGTATTGGTTTATTACTTATTGCTGGAGAAATTGATAACTTTTTAGGAGTATCAAGTTTATCAGGAAGTGTATTTGATAAGTTTATCGGTGTATTTGCAAAAATACCAGAAATATCTATGGTTGCTTTAGTGATAGGAATACTAGGAATTATATTTTTATTTGTATATCCAAAGAAGTGGAATCGGATTATTGCTTCATCAATTATTTTATTATTAATTTTATTATTTATAAATTATATTTTTAGATTACCAGTAACAACAATTGATAAAATGCCAAGTAGTTTAACATTTCCTATATCAACTGACTTTTTATCTATACTGTCAATAAATTTCTTAGATCTAGTACTGCCAAGTATAAATGTAGCAATTATATTAATGATTAAATCAATTACATGTGGTTTGTCTAGTTCAAAAATTACAGAGACTAACTTTGATGTAAATACAGAAATTAGTGCACTGTCAATTGGAAATTATATTTTACCATTTTTTGGTTGTGTGCCATCAGCGTCAAGTTTTTCTAGTACGCAAGTTGCCATTATGAGTGGTGGTAAAACAAGATTAACAAGTCTTTTTCATTCATTATTCATGTTAATTATTATATTATTTTTAGCTCCAATAATGTCATATGTGCCAATTGTCGGCTTATCAAGTATATTATTATATACTGGTTTATTGATGATAAAAAAGGAAACATTTAAAAGTATTCCTGCACTTATTACATTTTTAAGCATGTTGTTTTTTGATATAAGTGTTGCATTAATAATAGGTATACTAGTATATTTATTTATAAATAAAAAGGATAAATAAATATAGATTGTACATACTATCATAAAGGAGTGATAATTATGTGTACAGTCGTGACAATAAATAATGATGGATTATATTTTGGTAGAAATATGGATCTTGATTATCATTTTAATGAACAAATGATAGTTACTCCAAGAAATTATAAGATTGAATATAAGCAAGAAAAGTCGAATAAAAAACATTATTCAATAATAGGGATAGGAACAATTATTGATAATTATCCATTGTATGCAGATGCGTGTAATGAAAAAGGATTATGTATGGCTGGTTTAAACTTTAAAGGGTATGCAAGTTATAGTAAATCAAAAAAGATAACAAAAAAAGATATTACGCCATATGAGTTAATATTGTATATTCTATCTACATGTAAAGATGTAGAATCAGCAATAAATTATATAGATAATATAAATCTTATAGAAATAGCATTTAAACAAGGAATACCAATGCCAACATTACATTGGATTATCAGTGATAGTAGAACGAGTATTGTTGTAGAATACACAAAAAAAGGATGTAAAATATATAATAATCCAGTTGGAGTATTAACTAATAATCCAACATTTGATTTTCATATAACAAATATTTCAAATTATATGTCAATTAGTAATAAAGAAAAGAAATTTACAATTACTAATTCATATAAAGGAAAAAAATTAAGTAATGGTAGTGGAGGTTTTGGATTACCAGGAGATAGTAGTTCAACATCTAGATTTATTAGAGCTGTATTTTTAAAAAACAATATTGATATTGATGAACCTATAATTTCTACATTTCATATATTAGACAACTTAAAAGTTTTAAAAGGACAAGTCATAAATGAAAAAGAGACAAGTAATTATACTATTTATAGTGGTTGCATTGATAGTAAAAGAGGAATTTATTATTATAAAACGTATACAAGTTATGCAATAAATAAAATAGCAATAGATCAATACAAAGAGAAAGAACAGTTAATTTCTTTTCAATTAAAATAAAACATCCATTAGGATGTTTCCTAAATTCAAATCTCAAGCGCACCACCTAGGTGTGCTTTTTTGATATAAT
>CAYJEM010000106.1:0-2099 GCA_964369175.1 uncultured Erysipelotrichales bacterium
ATCTTATCATATAAATTTAATATTTCAATCCTTTTTATACTAAACATATGTTTAAAGTATGTAATTCACACAAATTAAAAAACAGTGTGAAAATCACTGCTTTTTTTAGGTGATTATTATAACAATCTATCACTGTCGCAAATTTTACGAATTACTTTACACGGATTTCCCGCAGCTACGACATCATTTGGAATGTCTTTATTGACAACACTTCCAGCACCAATTACTACATTACTACCAATTGTTACACCTGCCAAAACTTGAACTCCTGCACCAAACCAAACATCGTCACCAACTGTGATTGGATATGCATATTCAAGTCCCTTTGCCCTTTCATCACGGTCCAATGAATGACCAGCACTATGGAATCCACAATTGGGCCCAATAAATACATTGTCACCAAAAGTAACTTTAGCACCATCTAAAATAATCATTCCATGGTTAGCATAGAAAGCTTTTCCGATATGAATATTATATCCATAGTCACATAAAAATGGACTTTGAATTGCCTGGATACTACCTACACTTCCAAACAAATTTTCAATAAAGTTAATTCTATTTTCATTGTCATTTGGACGCATCAAATTATAATCATAAAGCTTATCTTTACACACTTCCATTTCTTGTAAAAGCTCTTTGTCATAATTTGGATTATAGGGTAAACCACTATCTCTTTTTTCTTTTTCTGTCACTATTCTAACTCCTTTTTCATAAAATATAATACATTTCCTGAAGTATATTCTAACATCGAAAATACTTCATAGCTATTTTTTTCATAAAACCCTTTAGCTTGAAAATCAAATGTTTCTACGTAACTAAAACTAGCACCCTTGTTTTTAGCTTCATCTTCAATTTCTTTTAGTAACTTGCTTCCAACACCACAACATCGATATTTGGTATCAATAAAGAACAAACGAATGTGCAAAGCACTACCTAGTTCGATGTCTCCTAAAATACCACCGATTATTTCTTGATTATCAAAAGCGCATCGATTTATTTCCTCGAATGGTTGTGTTCCTTTTATCCACGCACTAGCATTATATTGTTGTAACCTCTTATGAACCTCTTCAAAACCACTAGAGCTAATACATTTAAATTCCATAATTACATCTCCATATCTTTGATAAATTCTTCAGTCATATCATTAAACATCCCATTAAGGAAATCAATATCTTCTTTTTCTACAACTTCGATATCATATAAATATGTATAGAACAATAATATTGTATCACGGAATTTTATTACATCTTTGCTACTATAAAGCGTATTGTTTTGTGTCATATAAAACTTGAAAAAACCAAAAATACTAGCAATTCCATCAACTACATTTTCTTTCATTTTTTCTAACAAGAAGACATTTATTAATATAGATATACGTGTAATGTGTTCATCAATAATTTGTTCTTCCATATTTTCGTTTAATAAATATTGTTTAAACATTTTCAAAAATTCTTGATTATCTTTTTCTACTTGTTTTATATATTCTTCAAACTCCTCAAGATCCATATCTTCAAAATCATCTTCCATCGAATCTAGCAGTTCTTCCATTTGTGCATCTGATAGTGTTGATAAATATTCTAATACTCCAGTTCCTTCTAATTCCTCAAAAATCCCATCTAATCCATCATCTAGTTTATTATCCATAATATTTTTCTTTTTCATGTGTATTCTCCCACTTTATATTATAAATTGTGTTTTCCAATTTTCCCTTTTGTAGAATCAACTGGATATTTAACTGCATTTTTTTTGATTTTATCATCTAAGATTATATCTAAATCTAAATTGTTCATTTGAACAAACCGGAGTAAAAAAAACATTACATCTGCAACTTCTTCTTCAATATGTTCTTTTATTAACGGTGTATTAAATAGTTCCCATGACTGCTTTTCAGTTTTAAAACGAAAAATATCTAATAATTCATTGGCTTCTGTCGACACTCCAATAGCCAAATCTTTTGGGTTATGATATTGATCCCAATCTCTCTCTTTACAAAACATCTTTATTTTATTGATTAATTCTTGATTTGTTAGTGTATTCATAAAAATCTCCTTGTCACCATTGTAACATATTAAAAATCACTAAAACAATGACAACTGACA
>CAYJEM010000107.1:0-2099 GCA_964369175.1 uncultured Erysipelotrichales bacterium
GATACAAATTCGTTATCACGAAAACTTAAACTAACATCATTTAAAGCAACTTGTACTAAATCCCCAGTAATATACTGTTTTTTAATGTTCTTAATTTGTAACATAATTTCTCCTCTTTATCTTAATAATTCTATGCAAAATACTTTGATATTATAGCATAAATTTAAAGTCTACTATACAGTTATTTTGTAAACTACTAATGAACAAAATGAAAAAAGTCTAGTAATAACTAGACTTAATATAAATTATTCACTTCTAAGTGCTACTACAGGATCTTTTTTAGCAGCATTTTTTGCTGGTAATAAACCACCGAAAACAGTAATAATAATACTTAATACAATTAATACTACTCCAGAAACAACTGGCAGACCAACAGTGATATCGCTATTACCAATGGCACTTTGGACAATTGCTGTAATTGGAATATTAAGTAACATTGTTATACCTACTCCAAGTATTCCAGAACATATACCAATAATAATTGTTTCAGCATTAAATACTTGAGATATATTTTTCTTAGAAGCTCCAAGAGCTCTAAGGACACCTATTTCTTTTGTTCTTTCCATTACTGAAATATGAGTAATGATACCAATCATAATACTAGATACAATTAAAGATACACTTACAAAGGCTATTAATACATACGAGATAACATCAATGATTGTAGTAATAGATGATGTTAACATTTCTACAAAGTCAGTATAAATGATTTGATTTTCAGAGGTAGCTTGAGCATTATAGTTTTCGATTGATAATGTAAGACCATCTTTACCTTCAAAAGTATCTGCATATAAATTTATAGATGAAGGAGCATCATAGTTGACCATTCCAAAAGAGTGTAAATTATCTTCATATGAAAAACCATCAAGTGATTCATCATAAATACCAAGTAATGTTTCATCATCAGGATTACTAGCGAGCCAAGAATCAAACATTGAAGCTTGCATTGCTTCGCTTTGTTGACTTACTGGTTGTCCAGAAGTATACATCATATAAGAGTAAAATGATGCTTTATCACTAGTGCTTAAATTCGATAAATAATTTTTAGTATGTTCAAGCTTTTGAGCATCATCATTAGCACTAAAAGCAATACCGTTTAATGCATTAATTTCTGGTGTGCTTTGTTGTGCTTTTACTACACTACTGCTATTTGATATTTCAATTATTTCATCAGTTAATGCCTTTGTGTAACCAATCGTTGAAGAAAAGGCTGCTGCTTCTGCCTCTGGTTTAGGCATTACAATACCAACTATCTGCAGTTGTAATTGATCATTTAGCGTTGAAAGTAATTCATCATCTTCCATGTATTTAAAGGTAGAACCATTTTCAATGTATCGTGTACTCTCTGGAACCATATAGAAAATATGACTAGTAACATCTTCAAAATTTAATATTTGTTTAGTAAAATCTTCATCACCTTCAATTTGATCAACTAAATCAAGATACTCATCAGCTGTAAGTAATCCAAGTTGATATAAACTATCAATTGAGACACTGTAATTTTCATCCATAAACAAAACTACTTCGTTTGATGCAGTTGGCCAATTTCCATATACAATGTCATAATTGTCACTAATAGAAGCATTAATACTTCCGTCACTATTTGAAGTTAACTCTGCAAAGTTATTTGCACCATTTGTTGAACTCGAATTCATTTGTGTAGGCATTTGTTGCATAGGTAGTGATATGGATGAATCTGTTAGGGTAGAAGTATCTACATTACTGTTTACAACAGTACCATCACTATCATAACTAAAGATATCGAAAGATACATCATATGAATAAATAACACCATCTGGTCTTAAATATTGATTTATTTCACTATCAGGATTGTCAATATAGGTTTTAAAGTCAGTAAGGTTATTAGAAATTGTCATACTGTTTGATGCTTCTAAAACAGCCGTATTAATGTTTACACCATCACTACTATATGTTTCATTTTGATTTTGACTACCTGGTTGCATACCAGTCATATTTATTGATTCAGCACTAATTGTTATCGGGTATGAAGCCATCGTTTCCTTTTGCAAGTCATCAATATACATATTTACCCCATTTGATAGTGATAATATTAATGCAATACCAATAATACCAATTGA
>CAYJEM010000108.1:0-2075 GCA_964369175.1 uncultured Erysipelotrichales bacterium
GCAATTCGATCATATATTCCTAGTGCCGTAAGTAAACTTGCAGCAAATATCATAACTATTACCATTACTGGTGTTGCTTCCTTTATACCAAAAGAAAAATAATATTGTGCCAACTCTAATATTACTTGCCCTATAACACCGATAATACCACCACATATAAAGGCAATAAAACTATTCTTAAAAACTTTTGGCTTTGGTAACAATTGATCTGCAATTTGATCATATTCTTGTTTATTCATATATTTCACCTCAAAAAGAGTGTATACAAAATAAACAAAAATATACAAAAAAAGAATTGCTACTTAGCAACTCTTCGATATACTTCCGTCTTTAACATCTTAATAATAATAAAGCCAATTACAATATCTAATGGAATCATTACAAAAGCTTTAAACACACGTATCGCAAATGATAAAAAGTATGGTATTCCATACATTACTTCTAACCAATACGGTGTTAAAAGGAACGTTATTAATACTTCCACAAATAATACTGCAAGTATCCATATATATAATATCTTCAAATCTTTTGAAGATTTCTTTTTTATAAAAGTAACAGTACCTAACATACTGCCATATAACAAAAGAATAATACCAGAAAAAATAATTTTATATACAAGTGTCAATTGGAAAATTGCATCACCAACTTCAACACTATTTCTTGTCCAAATAAAACCAAGTACAAATACACAAACTAGTGCTACAACAATCATAACAAATGATTTCAATCTGTTTTCATTTTGTCTTTTCAATCCTTCCATACACAATGATGGTATAACCGGTTGTAAAATACTATTTAGTGTAAATCCTAAAAATATTGCTCCTGTTGGAGAAGTCATCAACCCAACTGCATCAACTCCAATACCAATTAAAAAACAATAACCAGGTGAAAGTATCATACCAGCTATCATCATTGGAATTAATTCAAAACCAATTTTCAAGCTTTCAGCTCCAAACAAAGGAACCATAATTGATAATCTCTTTAATATTACTGCAATAATAATAATGACTGCTGCTTTTGTTAATGATTTAACATCCTTTTCCATAGGGAAAAAACGAAAAACAAAAAAACCAATAGCTATAATAATAGCTCCTATAATAATTTGTACCATATTTCTTTTGCTACAAAAGTACAACTTTCCTGCTTCAACCTCATTTCTAGTCCACAGGCGTTAATTCCGATCATTAGACCGTACACATGTTGCTACTATAAAGTAGACTCCTCCTTTTTTTCTAATATATATGCTCTAGCTAGTGATATAAAATATAATGATCCTGTTATAAAGACAACCTTGTCTTGATTCATAGCTTCATCTATTGCATCTTTATATTCAATACATGATTTAACATTATCTAGTTTTGTTAACTGTTCAATGCTAGCGCTACGAACATGGTCAAAAGGACATACTGTTATATCATTAGATATTGCTAGTAATGATTGTAGCATAAATTGGTGGTCTTTGTCTTTAAAAGCCCCAAATATTATTTTACTATTAGGATATTCTCTAGCACTTTGTACAAAAGCTTCTATCCCTTCTTTATTATGGGCACCATCAATGATAATAGTTGGTTTATTCATAACAACTTCAAAACGACCTTTCCAATTAGCATGCTTTATTGCCTCAACAAGTGTTTTATCATCATATGTAAAACATCCACGCTTTTTGCCTTGATATAATACTTCTATTGCCAGAGCACTGTTTTGAATTTGATACGTTGCAATCGCATCAAGTTCAATATCATAACTACGATATGTATATCGTGATGGATTAACTGATATATTATGAATCTTTTCAAGCATGCATAATTCACTATTATGGTTACTACAAACTTCTTTAAATACCTCGATGCACTCTGCTTTGCCTTCACCAACAATATAAGGTACATTATCTTTAACAATACCCGCTTTGTTACGAGCGATTGATGCATATGTATCCCCTAAAAATTCAATATGATCCATACCCACATTGGTATTTACACTAAGCATTGGTCTAATTATATTTGTTGCATCTAAGGTTCCACCTAAGCCAACTTCATATAATACATAATCTACCTTTTGTTGAATAAAATAAAATA
>CAYJEM010000109.1:0-1810 GCA_964369175.1 uncultured Erysipelotrichales bacterium
TGAAAAAAGAATAGAAGAATATTCTCCCTTTCCATTATCTACATCGACCGATAATTATGGTAAAACATTTGCAACATTTGTTTGTTACACCCTTAAAGCACATATCGATACAACCTACCGAACATTACCCCAAAGGCAACATACTGCCGTTGGGGGTAGTGGCATGGGGGCCTTGCTAGCCCTGTATACGGGATTACTTCATAGTAATGTCTTTCAATCACTATGCTGTATATCGGTAGTAACATGGCTTACAAGTGCTAGTACAAAAGAATTTTTAGATATGCTATCACTACGTAGTGATAGCAAGGTATATATAAGCGTTGGTGAAAAAGAAGATAGTATTCAATTTAAAAATGGTGAAATGTATAATAGTGTTGATGACTTTAAGAATGTAATTGATTTTTTAAAGCAAAAAGGATGTGATGTCAAAGCAGAAATGTTTAAAGATGCTAGTCATCATGAATTATATTGGCGTAAACCATTTATGAATTTTGTAACATATTGGCAAGATTTAGAAAAGGTATAACGCCTTTTTATATAGGAGATAATATGAAAAAAATAATACAAGGAAAAACATATCGTATTACGATTCTAACAGATCAATTAGTAAGATTGGAATATAATGAAAATGGTTATTTTGAAGATCGAAAAACCCAAAGTGTAATAAATCGTGATTTCCCTGATGTTGAATACTTTAGTAGAGAAACAGAGGAAGAACTAATTATTCAAACAAAGAATATAAAAATAATCTATGATAAACAGAAATTTACAACGAAAGGATTATCAATTCAAGTATTGGGTAACTATTCTGCCTACCATAGTACATGGTATTATGGAAACGATGTAGATGATTTAAAGGGAACTGCTAGAACATTAGACTTTATCGATGGTAAAACGCAGTTGCAAAGAGGACTTATATCAAAGAATGGTTTTTCATATTTTGATGATAGTAATTCATTAATTTTATTAGAAGACGGATTTGTAGAACCACGCTCTAATAAAGGAATTGATTTATATTTCTTTGGATATGGTAGAGATTATTATACATGCCTAAAAGATTTTTATCATTTATGTGGAAAACAACCAATACTACCACGTTATGCACTAGGAAACTGGTGGAGTCGCTTCTATCGTTATAATGAACAGACATACTTAGAGCTAATGGATACCTTTAAAGAAAAACAAATACCTTTATCAGTATCGGTTATTGATATGGATTGGCATATTGTTGATATTGACCCAAAATACGGTAGTGGATGGACAGGATATACGTGGAATAATGAGCTATTTCCAAATCCAAAAAGATTTTTAGATATACTACATCAACGTAAATTAAAAACAACATTAAATGTTCACCCAGCAGCTGGTATACGTGGTTTTGAAAAACAATATCCAGATATGGCAAAAGCAATGGGGGTTGATATAGAAAATGAAGAGACTGTTGAATTTGATTTTTCAAATAAAAAATTTATTGATGCATACTTTAAATATGTAAATCATCCCTTGGAGGAAGACGGTGTAGATTTTTGGTGGGTTGATTGGCAACAAGAAGGTCATACTAAAGTAGAAGGGTTGGACCCATTATGGATGTTGAATCATTATCATTATCATGATAATGACAAACGTCAAAGTCGTGGACTAACTTTTTCAAGATATGCCGGAATAGGAAGTCATCGCTATCCATTAGGATTTTCTGGTGATTCAATTATTTCTTGGGATTCACTTGCTTTTCAACCTTACTTTAGTGCAACGGCAACAAATGTAGGATATGGTTGGTGGTCACATGATATAGGTGGCCATATGGGTGGAA
>CAYJEM010000110.1:0-1789 GCA_964369175.1 uncultured Erysipelotrichales bacterium
GGTTTACTTTGAACAGGTGTTTCTTCTGTAATATTATTATGTTGTTCTTGCATATTTTCTATTTTAAGCTTTACAAATTCACCAAAACGCTGTGCGATATTTAATGCGTTACCAGGTTTTAAAGTATGAACATGAACCTTAACAATTTCTTCGTCTTGAACTACAACAATACTATCTCCAGGAATTCTCTCTAATTCATTCTTAAGTTGATTTTCATTAAATTTAGAAATCATTGATGAATCTAATCGTACAATAAATTCTGTACAATAACCAAATTCATCACTTTCCATATTTTCAATATTACTACTTTGGCTTTCACTAACCACATCCTGTCTTTCAATCACTTTTCCTTTAAGTGCTTCAAGGCATCCTTCAAAGATTAAAACAAGACCTGCTCCACCACTATCTATTACCCCAACTTCTTTTAGCACCGGTAATAATTCTGGAGTACCATCTAGTGATATCTTTGCTTGCTCTAGAAAATAAGTAAAAACATCTTCAATTTCCATATCTTTTTTAGCATATTTTACAACAGCCTCACTTGATTGACGAATAACTGTTAAAATTGTACCTTCTACTGGACGCATTACAGCTTTATAAGCAACATGTGATCCATTTGCTAAGGCATTTGCTAGTTCAACAGCATCAATATCTTCCTTGCCTTCTAATGAGCTTGCTATTCCTCTAAAAATTTGTGATAAGATAACACCTGAATTTCCACGTGCACCCATCAATAAGCCTTTTGACAATTTTCTAGCTACCTCATATATATTTTGACTATCCATAGATTTTATATCATTTGTACCTGCACTAAACGTAAGTGACATATTTGTTCCAGTATCTCCATCTGGTACCGGAAAAACATTTAACGCATCTATTTCACGATGATTATTGTGCAATCCATTTGCACCATTTACAACCATCTGTTTAAATACTTTACCATTAATTTTTTTCATTCTTTACTCCTATCCTATACTACGAATTCCTTGAACAAATACATTCACTGATTCGATATGAATATCTAATGTAGACTCCACGATATACTTTACTTTCTTTTGGACTTCTACAAGAACTTCAGTTATCTTGATTCCTTGCCCTATAATTATATATAAATCAAGAATGTGCCCAGATGTTCCTTCTCGAACAACTATTCCTTTTGAGAAATTTTCACGTCTAAGTAATTCATAAAATCCATCTTTTAACTTTTTTTGACTCGCCATTCCTACAACACCATAACATTCTGTTGCTGCGCCACCTGCTACAGTTGCAACTACATCTAAGGTAATTGTAATATTGCCAATACTTGTATTTTTTTCAATCATATAAAACCTCCATTGTTTATATAAGCCATCTCTATATAGTATACTATATTTTTAAATGTAAAACAAATTCTATATTAGTATAGCTTATTTAAGCCATACTTATTATATAGTATTGTTTATAAAAGGCAACAATAAATATATTTAAATTTTTTTCAAAAACAATTGCATTATCATTCATTTAATGGTATCATAGCAAGGTATGTTAAAACACTACTAAAAAAGGAGGGAGAACTAACATGTCAAGAAAATGTCAAATCAGTGGTAAAGGACCTATGTCTGGAAATACACGTTCTCATGCTTTAAACTCTAGTAGAAGAAAATGGAATGTTAATTTACAAAAAGCTACTATTTTAGTAGATGGTAAACCTACAAAAGTTAGAATTTCTACAAGAGAATTAAGAAGCTTAAGAAAAGCTGGATAATTAACTCATTAAATATACAGTACATACGACGACAAAGGAAGCTAA